>NZ_JBFAJO010000012.1:0-149541 GCF_040655255.1 Kitasatospora sp. NPDC050463 | reverse complement strand
GTTGACTTTTGGCACGCTGTTGAGTTCTCAAGGAACGGACACTTCCTTCGGACCGCCTTCCAGCGGGCCCTCCGGGCGCTTCGTTCTTTCGTGTTTGAAGCTTATCAGATGTTTTCCGCTCCGTTTTCCGGAGTTTCATTCATCGGATTCGCATTCCGCCGCCCCTCTCGGTGCGACTCCGGAACTGTACGGGGACCGGCCCGCCACATGCAAATCGCCCCCGGCCGGGGATCCGGGCGGGGGCGATCGAAGAGCAGTCGGCCTGCTCAGCGGACCTCGGTGATCTCCGGACCGCGGGCGAACGGGTCGAGCGCGGCGCCGCCGAAGCGATTGCCGTCACCCTCGCCGGCAGCAGCGGCTGCCCCGCCACCGTCGGCCACCATCTGCGCGTCCTCGGGGAGCTTCAGCACGATCGGGTCACGCGGCGCCATCGGGCTCTCGCCACGGACGACGACCGTCTGCTGGAAGACCTGCTCCAGGATCCCGGCCATCTCCGGCTGCACCGCGGCCTGGCCCGAGATCACACCGCGCAGGAACCAGCGCGGCCCGTCGCAACCGACGAAGCGCACCAACTGGACGCCCTGGGTGCCGTCCGGCAGCTGCACGGGGACCTGAGCCCGGAGGTGCCAGCCGAGCGGGCCCTCCTCCTCCTCGATGAGGCCACCCTGCGAGGTGATGCCGTTGGCGATCTCCTCGCGAACCTCGCCCCAGATGCCCTCGGACTTGGGAGCCGCGAAGGCCTGCAGCTGGATGGCGCTGTTGCCGAGGACCAGCGTCGCGGCCACGATCGCGTCCCCGGCCACCTCGACGCGAAGTTCCATCCCCTCGACACCGGGGACCAGCAGGCCCCCGAGGTCGACCCGGCCTTCCTCCGGCTGCTCCAGCTCGGAGTGGTCCCACGGACCGTCCGGACGCGGAGCCGGCGGCAGGCCGACCCGCTCCGCCGGGTCCAGCTCGGTCACGTTCTCGCTCTCGGCGGAACCTTCGACGTCATCGGCCGTCTCGTCGGCGCTGATGGCGTCGTCGGCGAGCTGCTCGACAGCGTCCTCGCTCTTCTGGCGACGACGGAACACGGTCACTGTCCTTCCCGGTCCAAGACCGATGCGAATACCTGCTCGGCTTCCTGCGAGGCCGCGGGCAGCCTAGACCGCGGCGTGGCCGCCGGTCGACCCGAACCCGCCCTCGGCTCGTGCCGACCCGGGCAGTTCGGCCACCTCGTGGAAGCGGGCCTTCTCGACCTGCTGGATCACCAGCTGGGCGATCCGGTCCCCTCGGCGGAAGCTGACGGCTTCGCGCGGGTCCAAGTTGACGACGATCACCTTGATCTCTCCACGGTACCCGGCATCGACCGTCCCTGGGGCGTTCACCAGAGCAACTCCGCAACGAGCTGCGAGCCCGGAGCGGGGGTGTACGAACGCCGCGTAGCCGTCCGGCAGCGCGATGGACACGCCGGTGGGCAGGACGACCCGCTCGCCGGGGGCCAACTCGGCGTCGACGGTGGTCCGCAGGTCGGCGCCCGCGTCGCCGGGCTGCGCGTACGCGGGTAGCGGCAGCTCGGTGTCGATTCGCCTGATCAGGACATCTACCGGCGGACGGGGGGTGCTGCTCAAGGGTTCACCTCAAAGGCTCGGGCGCGCTTCATCAGATCCGGGTCGTCGAGGACCTTCCCGATGTCCTCGGGACGACCGTTCTTGGTGAAGTGTTCCAGTTTCACCTGGATGAAGAGTGCCTGGGCACGGACGGCGACCGGGCCGTCGGGCCCGCCGATCCGCGCCTCGCCGGCGCTGTAGATCTTCCGGCCCTGCACTCCGGTGATCCAGGCGCGCAGGTGCAGTACGGAGTCGACCGGTACCGGGCAGAGGAAATCGGTCTCCAGCCGGCCCGTGACGGCGGGGGCGTGCAGCAGCCAGTTCAGTGTGCCGAGCGTCTCGTCCATCGCC
This sequence comes from Kitasatospora sp. NPDC050463, assembly GCF_040655255.1. Classification (NCBI taxonomy): domain Bacteria; kingdom Bacillati; phylum Actinomycetota; class Actinomycetes; order Kitasatosporales; family Streptomycetaceae; genus Kitasatospora; species Kitasatospora sp. NPDC050463. Next base: position 147,601 of record NZ_JBFAJO010000012.1, on the reverse strand, counting down.
GTGGTCAGCAGGCCGCCGTGGGCGAGCCCGGGACCGCCCTGGTGGGTGGAGCGGACGGTGAACTCGGCGGTGACGTCGAGCCCCTGGCCGGCAACCGCGTCGATCTGCAGGCCTCCGGGGTGCTGCGGGCCGCAGCCGAAGCAGTGCTCGTAGTGCGAGCCGAGCCTGGTGCCCGGGGCCGGGGCCTGGGGGGCGCGCGGCGGCAGGACGGCACCCGGCGGGGGCGTGGTCGGCGTCAGCGGCAGGGCGGGCGCCGGCTGGGCGGACGGGGAGGCTGGGGCTACGGAACCGGTCACGGCGCCCAACCCTACCGACCGGTAGGCGGCCTGGGCCCGGGGGCGCCGTCCCGGGTCGCCCGTAACGGCGACCACAATGGGGGCATGTACGACGAACGCCTCACCGTGCCGCGCTCCTGGTGGTTGCTCCCGGTCGCGATCGGGCTCACGCTCGCGATGATCCTGCTGCGACTCAGCGCGGTGGGCGCGCTGGTCGGGCTGCTGGTCGGCATCGCCGCCGGCGCGGCCGCGATCAGCAGCTACGGCTCCGCTCGGATCCGCGTGGTGCAGGGCTCCCTGGTGGCCGGCCCGGCCCGGATCCCGGTCGACGCCCTCGGCGCCGCGCACCCGCTCAGCCCCGCCGAGGCGGTGGCCTGGCGCGGCCCGAAGGCCGACCCGCGCGCCTTCATGCTGCTGCGCAGCTACGTCCCGACCGCCCTGCGGGTCGAGGTCAGCGACCCGGCCGACCCGACGCCCTACCTCTATCTGTCGACCCGCTCGCCGATGAAGCTGGCCAAGGCCCTGGACGAGGCCCGCCGCGGCGCCCGCGCCTGACCGCTGGCCCGTCCCACCGGGCCGTCCCGCCGCTCCACCCCACCGGGCCGTCGCCGAAGCGGCGGCCCGGACGAACGACCGGAGCGGGCCGGAGAACGCGACGGCACCGGCACCCAGCCACGGCACCCAGCCACGGCACTCGGCCCCGGCGACCGGCCGGGCTCGGGGGCGGAAAACGGAGAGGGACGGTTCCGCAGTGCGGGACCGTCCCAGATATCTCCGTACCGCACGAGGTGCTGCCACCCCGCGCGGTACGCGGTACTGCGCCGGTACGACCCGACCCAGTACGGCCGGTGCCTCCGCCTCGACGGCTGCCGGTACTGCCGTCCGGCCCCGCTGCCCGGGGCCGGAAGGGGCGGTGTGCCGGTCTCGCGGGTTTCCGCGAGCCCGGGCCCATGGCCGCCCTGATACTCAGGCGCCGCAGTCCCGGCAGATCGGGTTGCCGTTCTTCTCGCTGTACAGCTGGCTGCGGTGGTGGACCAGGAAGCAGCTCATGCAGGTGAACTCGTCGGCCTGGCGCGGCAGCACCCGGACCGACAGCTCCTCGTTCGAGAGGTCGGCGCCGGGGAGCTCCAGGCCCTCCGCCGCATCGAACTCGTCGACGTCGACGGAGCTGGTGCTCTTCTCGTTCCGCCGGGCCTTCAGCTCCTCGATGCTGTCCTCGTTGAGGTCGTCATCGGTCTTGCGTGGGGTGTCGTAGTCAGTTGCCATGTTTCGCTCTCCCCCTCCGGGTTGTGCGGTGTGTGCGGTATCTCCAGCGCACGTAACGCATGGGGGGTCGGTCTTGTGCCCGACCCGAGGCGGAGATTTTGCCTTACTTCAAGCCCTGTTACTCAATCGACACTCAGCCAGGGGTCCGTTGGGGTGATCCGGTCGGGCGCGGGAGGCCTCACGCTGGGCCATCACCGGCCCGCGGTCGGGGCCGCTCGACGGACACGCTCAGTCATCGGAAGCCTTGCGGTTGCTCGACCGTTCCCTTGCCCACCAGGGGGCTCGGTCAATCCGCGCGATCGGTTCCGGCCCCGAACCTCATCACGGACTGCAACCGGGGCGCCGTTCACCATGATCACGCTCCGGGGTCACCCCGCCCCGTGGAGCGACACGGTGTGACCTTGCTCACGTTCCGAATCTTCCGGGGCAAACCACGGAAAATCCACCCAACAGGAACCGCCGGATCCGTCGCCCGGCGCGCCCTGCGGTTCGTGTCCGGCTCCTACTGGGCGGCCTTCCGCGCGGCCCGGCGGGCCAGCAGCGCGGCCTGCCGCTCGTCGAACTTGGTCGCCTGCGCGTCCAGCCCGCCGAGGAAGGCGCCGAGCTCGTCCTGGGCCCGCAGTCCCTCCGGGCCCAGGCCGCCGACCTCCATGACCTTGAGGTGGCGCAGCACCGGCTGCAGCACGTCGTCGTGGTGGATGCGCAGGTTGTAGACGCCGCCGATGGCGATCTGCGCGGCGGCCCGCTCGAAGCCGGGGATGCCGTGGCCGGGCATCCGGAAGTCGGTGACCACGTCGGCGATGGCGCGCATGGCCTGGTCGGGGGCGATCTCCAGGGCGGCCTTCAGCAGGTTCCGGTAGAAGACCATGTGCAGGTTCTCGTCGTTGGCGATCTTCGCGAGCAGCTGGTCGCAGAGCGGGTCGCCGGCGTAGTGGCCGGTGTTGCGGTGCGAGATCCGGGTGGCCAGCTCCTGGAAGGCCACGTAGGCGACCGAGTGCAGCATGCTGTGCGAGTTGTCGGACTCGAAGCCTTCCGACATGTGGCTCATCCGAGCCCGCTCCAGCTCGTTCGGGTCGACGGCCCGGGTGGCGAGCAGGTAGTCGCGGATGGCTATGCCGTGCCGGCCCTCCTCCGCCGTCCAGCGGTGCACCCAGGTGCCCCAGGCACCCTCGCGGCCGAACATGGTCGCGATCTCGTGGTGGTAGCTGGGGAGGTTGTCCTCGGTCAACAGGTTGACCACCAGCGACACCCGGCCGAGCGGGGTCACCTGGGACTGTTCCACCGACCAGGCCTCGCCGCCCAGCACGCCGTCGAAGTCGCGGCCCTGGCCCCACGGGACGAACTCGTGCGGCATCCAGTCCTTGGCGACCTTCAGGTGGCGGTTGAGCTCGGTCTCCACCACCTCTTCGAGGGCCATGATCAGCCGCGCGTCGGTCCAGGCGCTCGAACCGAGCGAGGCGGTGCGCTGCACGGGGGCGATGGTCACGAGTCTTGCTCCAGGGGGACGGGCACGCGCGGGACGGGCGCGTTGGGCGGGCACGTCGGGGACACCGAAGTCGGGACGCACTTACGGTTGCGTAACTTACGACACCGTAAGTTGCTCGGGCCGGAAATGACAAGCCGCCCCGGCCAGGCCTTATGTCGTCTTGACGGGCCTGGCGGGGGCGGCGGGATTGGTCAGCGCACGGAGCGCGGCCGGTACGAGCGGCGCAGCGGGGGCGTGAGGGGCCTGGGGGAGCGTTCAGGCCCCCGGGATCCGGACCCGCATGGTGAGGCCGCCACCGGAGCGCGGGGTGGCCTCGATGGTGCCTCCGTGCGCCCGGACCACCGAGCGGACGATGGACAGGCCCAGCCCGACGCCCTTGTCGCTGCGGGTGCGGTCGGCGCCCTTGACCCGGCGGAACGGTTCGAAGATGTGCTCCAGCTCGTAGCCGGGCACCACCGGGCCGGTGTTGGACACCACCAGCTCGCCGCCGCCGGGCACCTCGGCGGTGCTGATCTCGACCCAGCCGCCGGCGGTGTTGTAGCGCACGGCGTTCTGCAGCAGGTTGAGCGCGATCCGCTCCAGCAGCACGCCGTTGCCGGCGACCACGGCCGGGTTCAGGGTCGCGCGCAGGTCGACCTCGCGCCGGTCGGCCTCGGCGCGGGTCTGCACCAGGGCCCGGGTGGCGACCTCGGAGAGTTCCACCGGGCGGCGGTCGGTGAGTTCGTTGTCGCTGCGGGCGAGCAGCAGCAGGCCCTCCACCAGCTGCTCGCTGCGCTCGTTGGTGGCCAGCAGGGTCTTGCCGAGCTGCTGGAGGTCGGGCGAGGCGCCGGGGTCGGAGAGCTGGACCTCCAACAGGGTCCGGTTGATCGCCAGCGGGGTGCGCAGCTCGTGCGAGGCGTTGGCGACGAAGCGGCGCTGGGAGTCGAAGGATCGGTCCAGCCGGTCGAGCATGTCGTCGAAGGTGTCGGCGAGCTCCTTGAGCTCGTCGTCCGGCCCGTCCAGCTCGATCCGCCGGTGCAGGTCGGAGGAGGCCACCTCGCGGGCGGTGCGGGTGATCCGCCCGAGCGGGCGCAGCACCCGGCCGGCCATCGCGTAACCGGCGGCGAAGGCGATCACGGCGAGGCAGACCAGCACCGTGAGGGCCTTGCGCAGCAGCGTGTTGAGGGCCGAGTTGGAGGCGATGTCGTGCCGGTTGGCGAGGTACTGGTTGAACTGCTCGCTGGTCATCGGCACGCCGTTGACGGTGATGTCCTTGCCGAACAGGAAGGGCGGCGGCTGGACGTCGTGCAGGGCCTGCCGGACGAAGAAGTACATCAGCAGCAGCAGGACGACGCCGGCCATCAGGAACATCCCGCCGTAGAGCAGGGTCAGGCGGATCCGGATGGTCGGGCGGAACGGCAGCCAGGCGAGCATCCCGTCGCCGGGCACGTAGGTGTCGTGCGACGCGTGGTGCAGCCGGGGCGCGCGCGGCGGGTCCACGGGCTTCGGCGGTACGGACTTGGGCGGCACGGCGCGCGGGCCGCCGACGGGCGCGCCGGAGGGCCCGCCGGCCGGGGGCGGGGTGGTCATGATCGTCCTCTCGGGGCGTCCGCCGGGGCGGGCGCGTGGTGGGCGGGGTCCGCCGGAGCTGCGCGGGGTCGCGTGGCTCCGGCCGGACCCGGGGTCAGATCCGGTAGCCGGAACCCGGCACGGTGACGATCACCGGCGGGTCGCCGAGCTTGCGGCGCAGCGTCATCACGGTGACGCGCACGACGTTGGTGAACGGGTCGGTGTGCTCGTCCCAGGCCTTCTCCAGGAGCTGCTCGGCGGAGACCACGGCGCCGCCGGCCCGCATCAGCACCTCCAGGACGGCGAACTCCTTGGGAGCGAGCTGTACGGGCCGCCCGTCGCGGATCACCTCGCGGCGGCCGGGGTCGACCGAGATGCCGGCGCGCTCCAGCACCGGCGGCAGCGGGACGGTCGCCCGGCGGCCCAATGCCCTTACACGGGCGACGAGTTCGCTGAAAGCGAACGGCTTGGGGAGGTAGTCGTCCGCACCGATCTCCAGGCCCTCGACCCGGTCGCTGATGTCGCCGGAGGCGGTCAGCATGATCACCCGGGTGGCCAGGCCCTGCTCGACCACGCTGCGACAGACGTCGTCCCCGTGGACCAGTGGCAGGTCGCGGTCGAGAACGACCACGTCGTAGTCGTTGACCGCGATGCGCTGGAGCGCGGCCTCCCCGTCGTACACCACGTCGACGGCCATCGCCTCGCGGCGCAGGCCGGTAGCGACGGCCTCGGCGAGCAGCTGCTCGTCCTCGACGACGAGAACCCGCACGGTCGTTGTCCCTTCTCCAGGCCGGCCCCGGAAGCGGACGCACGGCTCCGACGGTGCCTCCCATCCTGCCTGGTCATGCGGTAAAGCAGCGATAAGCTGCCCTGGAGGCAGGACCGCGCGGGCCCCCGGCCGCCGGCGCCGGCGACGGCCTCCCCCGCGATTCGTGTCGGGAACACTCCGCTTGGACTGTGACACAGGCAACTTTCTCACCCGGAGAGGTTTCCGCGCCCGGGGGCTGGGGAGGACAGGTTCACACCCGCGATCTGGCTGACGGCCGATCGCACCCACCCGCCGTGCGTTCATCATCCGCGCCGGCCCTGGGGCTGGGGCGTCACCGGGAGCGGCCGAGGGCCGTCTCCGCGCCCGACCGGAGATCACGACCTGCCGGATCGGACGCTTCCGCTGGCTACCACGACCCTGGGGCGGGGGACGCACGAACGTGCACGTCCGACACAGTAAGGGGGCCCGTATGGACGCCTTCACCGCCGGAATCCTGCAGCGCATAGCCAACGCCGAGCAGGACCTGCACCGCGCGATCGAGGCCGGGGACGAGTTCCTCGCCGAGGTGGAGCAGTCCGAGCTGGACGACCTCCGCCGGCTCGCCGCCGAACACGGCGTCGACACGGTTCTGGAGCGCCACCGCACCGCCGCCTGATCCGCCCGACCTGCTTGATCCGCCCGACCTGCCCGACCCGACGCCGGACTCCGGCACCAGCGGCTCTTCGGGGGCCGTGCGAAGCCTCAGGCCCTGGCATTCCCCGTATGCCAGGGCTCTTCGCTGCCCGGGCACCGGGCGGCGGACACCAGGGGGCCGGGTTCCCGTCGTGGAACCCGGCCCCCTGGTGCGTCCCGGCAGACCGGTCGGCCCGCCGGTGGGTGGGCGAGTGGGTCAGTCGGCCCAGGCGCGCAGTCGTGCCAGCCGCTCCTGGAGCGGCTCGTAGACCCCGGGCGCGGCCGCGACGGTCAACTCGCCGTCCGGCCCCCGACCGGGGCGGCCGCCGAGCAGGGCGCCGGCCTCGGCCGCGATCAGGCAGCCGGCCGCCCGGTCCCAGGGGGCCAGTCCGCGCTCGTAGTAGCCGTCCAGGCGTCCGGCCGCGACGTCGCAGAGGTCCACGGCGGCGGCCCCGCCCCGACGGACGTCACGGACCTCCGGCATCAGCGCCAGCAGCACCTCGGCCTGCCGGACCCGCACCGACCCCACGTAGTTGAACCCGGTGGCGATCAGCGCCTGCCCCCACGGCGGGGCCGGGCGGGCCGTCACGGGCCGGCCGTCGAGCCGGGCGCCGCGCCCCAGCACCGCGTGGAAGAGCTCACCGCGCGCCGGGGCGTACACCACGCCGACAACCGCCCGGCCGTCCAGCTCGGCGGCCACGCTGACGGCCCAGGAGGGCAGGCCGTAGAGGTAGTTGACCGTGCCGTCCAGCGGGTCGACGACCCACCGGACGCCGCTGGTGCCGGGTCGCTCGGCCCCCTCCTCGCCGAGGTAGCCGTCGTCCGGGCGGCGGGTGCCGATCAGTTCCAGGACGAGCTTCTCGGAGGCGAGGTCCATCTCGGTGACCACGTCGACCGGGCTGCTCTTGGTGCCCGCCACGCCCAGGTCGGCGGGCCGATCGTCGCGCAGCAGGGCGCCGGCCCGGCGGGCGGCGTCCAGGGCGACGTCGAGCAGTTCGTCGAGCAGGGCGTCGGGCGGAGCGCCGGGAAGGGCGGCACGGGGGTCGCGGGGGTCGTCGAACGGTCCGGGGCTGAGCACGGGATCTCCTCGGGGCGGGGTCAGCGCTCGGCGGCGGCCGGGCGGGGGGCGCGCGGGTTCGGGCAGCAGGCCACCGCGCACACGTCGTGGCTGGGGCCGAGCGCGCCGAGGGTGCAGCGGGTCACCGGCGCGCCCCGCTCGGCAGCGGCCCGCTCCAGGACCAGGTCCCGCACGGCGGCGGCGAACCGGGGATCGGCGCCGACGGTGGCCGCGCGGGCGACGGGCAGACCGAGTTCGGCGGCCTTGGCCACCGCCTCGGTGTCCAGGTCGTACTTGACCTCCATGTGGTCGGAGACGAAGCCGATCGGGACCATCACGACGGCGGGCGCGCCGTCCGCGTGCTCCGCCTCCAGGTGGTCGCAGATGTCGGGTTCCAGCCACGGGGTCTGCGGGGCGCCGCTGCGGCTCTGGAAGACCAGCTCCCACGGCCGGTCGGCGACGCCGGTCCGCTCGGCGACGGCGGTGGCGATCAGCCGGGCGACGTCCAGGTGCTGGGCGACGTACGCGCCGCCGGGCCGGCCGCGGGCCGGATCGGACGGGTCGCCCGAGGTCTGCGCCATGGCGTCCGGGACGGAGTGGGTGGTGAACGCCAGCCGGGCGCCGGTCCGCACGCCCTCGGGCAGCCGCGCCAGCGCGGCCAGCGTGGCGTCGATCATCGGCTCGACGAAGCCGGGGTGGTTGTAGAAGTGCCGGAGCTTGTCGACCCGCAGCTCCGGCAGCCCCTCCTCGGCCAGCCGGGCCAGCGCGTCGGCGAGGTTCTCCCGGTACTGCCGGCAGCCGGAGTAGCCGGCGTACGCGCTGGTGGCCAGGACGGCGACGCGGCGGTGCCCGTCGGCGGCGAGCTCGCGCAGGGCGTCGGTCAGGTAGGGCGCCCAGTTGCGGTTGCCCCAGTAGACCGGGAGGTCCAGCCCGTGGTCGGCGAAGTCCTTGCGGAGCGCGGCCAGCAACTCGCGGTTCTGCTCGTTGATCGGGCTCACGCCGCCGAACATGAAGTAGTGCTTGCCCACCTCCTTGAGCCGCTCCTTCGGGATGCCGCGCCCCCTGGTGACGTTCTCCAGGAAGGGGACGACGTCCTCGGGGGCCTCGGGCCCGCCGAAGGAGAGCAGGAGCAGGGCGTCATAGGGGGCGGCCCCGGAGGGGGACGTATTGCGCACGTCGGACATGCGACCGATCCTGCCATTGAGGGGCCGGAGCGCGGGGGCGGGGCGGCACCGGTGTCCGGAAAATACTGTTTGCCAAGGTACGTAAGCTGTGTAGTCCAGCCTCGTTCCTTACCCCCGCGGAGCTCCCGTGCTGTCCAGCTACCGCCAGATATTCGCCGCCCCCGGCAGTCTGGCCTTTTCCACCACCGGATTCGTCGCCCGGCTGCCGATCTCCATGACCGGTATCGGCATCGTGACCATGCTCTCCCAGCTGAGAGGGTCCTACGGGGTGGCGGGTCTGGTCTCGGCGACACTGGCGGTGTCCGCGGCCGTACTCGGCCCCCAGGTCTCCCGGCTGGTGGACCGCCACGGACAGCGCCGGATCGTCCTGCCGGCCACCGCGGTCACCGTGCTGGCCGCCGTCGGGCTGCTGCTCTGCGCCCGCCTGGAGGCACCGGACTGGACGCTGTTCCTCTTCGCGGCGGGCATGGGCGTGATGCCGAGCACCGGTGCGATGGTCCGTGCTCGCTGGGCCCACCTCTACCGGGACGACGCGCCCAGGATGCACACCGCGTACTCCTTCGAGGCCGTGGTCGACGAGATCTGTTTCATCGTCGGCCCGATCCTCTCCATCGGCCTGGCCACCGCCGTCTTCCCGGAGGCCGGCGTCCTGCTCGCCGGACTCTTCCTCGCGGTGGGCGTGGTGCTGTTCGCCGGGCAGCGCTCCACCGAGCCCCCCGTCCACCCGGCCGCCCGGCACGCGGGCAGCTCGGTGATCCTCAACCGCGGCCTCCAGGTCCTGATCCTGACCTTCGTCGCCACCGGTGCGATCTTCGGCTCGGTCGAGGTCGTCACCGTCGCCTACTCCGAGGCGCAGGGCCACAAGTCGATCGCCAGCGTGATCCTGGCCCTCTGGGCGCTCGGCTCCTGCCTGGCCGGCGTGGTGTTCGGCACCCTCCGACTCAAGGGCTCGATGGCCGCCCGCTTCTTCGGCGGCGTCCTGTTCATGGCCCTCAGCATGGTGCCGCTGCTCCTGGTCGCCGAGTCGGTGCGGGGCGTGGGCGGCCTGGTCGCGGTCGGTGCCGCCCTGCTGGTCGCCGGCATCGCCATCTCCCCCACCCTGATCACCGCGATGGCCCTGGTCGAACGGCTGGTGCCGGCCTCCCAGCTCACCGAGGGCATGACCTGGACCACCACCGGGCTCGCCCTCGGCGTCGCCCTCGGCTCCTCCGCCGGCGGCTGGGTGGTGGACGCCTCCGGCGCCGCCGCCGGGTACTGGGTGCCGGTGACCGCCGGGGTGTTCGGCGTGCTGACCGCCCTGGTCGGCCTGCGGCGCCTCGGGACGGGCCTGGCCGCCGCCGAGGCCGCGCAGCCGGCCGCCCGGACCGTAGACCTCGAACGGTGAACTGACTACTCTCCTCCCTACTCGCGGGGCCTACCCGCGGGTAGGTAGGGACACCGGGGGCGGGCCGCACCGCCCCGGAGCGCGCCGACACGTTCGGCCACGGAGCAGGAGGCACCGCATGCCCCAGGCCAGTACCGCACCCCGTACCCGCTGGACCAACTGGGCCGGCAACCAGAGCGCCCACCCCGCCAAGGTGGTCACGCCCGGGACGGCGGAGGAACTGGCCAAGGAGATCGCCCGGGCCACGGCGCAGGGGCACACCGTCAAGGCGGTCGGCTCCGGCCACTCCTTCACCGCGATCGCCTCGGCCGAGGGCGGCGTCCTGGTCCGCCCGTACGCGATGACCGCCGTCCGCTCCATCGACCGCGAGGCTGGGACGGTCACCGTCGAGGCCGGCCTCCCGCTCGCCCGGCTCAACCGCCTGCTGGCCGCGGCCGGGCTCTCGCTCACCAACATGGGCGACATCGAGGTGCAGACCGTGGCCGGCGCGACCAGCACCGGCACCCACGGCACCGGCCGGGACTCGGGATCGCTCGCCGCCCAGATCCGGGCCCTGGAGATCGTCCTCGCCGACGGCAGCGTCCGGCACTGCTCGCCCACCGAGGACCCGCGGCTCTTCGCGGGCGCCCGGCTCGGCCTCGGCGCGCTCGGCGTGATCACCGCGGTGACCCTCTCCGTCGAGCCGGCCTTCCTGCTCACCGCCCACGAGCAGCCGATGCGGTTCGACGAGGTGCTCGACCGGCTCGACGACCTCACCGCGGTGAACGAGCACTTCGAGTTCTACTGGTTCCCGCACACCGACCGCTGCTCCACCAAGCGCAACAACCGCAGCCAGGGGCCGGCCGCCCCGCTGCCCCGGTTCAAGGGCTGGCTGGAGGACGACTTCCTCTCCAACACGGTCTGGGAGGGCGCCTGCCGGGTCGGTCGGCGCTTCCCCCGCAGCGTCCCGGCCATCGCCTCGCTGGCCAGCCGCGCCTGGTCGGACCGCAGCTACACCGACACCGCCCACAAGGTGTTCACCAGCCCGCGCAAGGTCCGCTTCATCGAGATGGAGTACGCGGTGCCGCGCGCGGCGCTCGCGGAGGTGCTGCGCGAGCTCAGGGCCATGATCGAGCGCTCCGACTGGAGGATCAGCTTCCCGGTAGAGGTCCGGTTCGCCCCCGCCGACGAGCTCTGGCTCTCCACCGCGAGCGGCCGGGACACCGCATACATCGCCGTCCACCTCTACCGGGGCACGGCCGAGCAGGGCTACTTCACCGAGGTCGAGAAGCTGATGACCGCCCACCGGGGCCGCCCGCACTGGGGCAAACTGCACACCCGCGACGCTGGCTACCTCGCCGAGGTCTACCCGCACTTCGCCGACTTCACCGCGCTGCGTGACGAGGTCGACCCGCAGCGGGTCTTCGGCAACGACTACCTGCGGCGGGTGCTGGGCGCCTGACCGCCGCCGTCCGCGCCGGGCCGGCGTGGACGGCGGGTGCCCTGGCGGCGGGTGCCCTGGCGGCGGGTGTCAGCCGGCGGCCGGCGACCCGGTCGCGGCGGCGACCGCCGGGGAGGCCCCGGCCGGAGCTCCGCTCGGGGCCGGCGGCTGCGGGGTCGCCGACCCGGCGGGCTTCGAGGCGGTCCCGGCCGGCGTGGTCGGTCCCGTGGTCGGCCCGGTGGTCGGTCCGGTGGACGGCTCCACCGACGGCGTCCCGCTCGGGCCCGCCGAGGGCGAGGCCTTCCCGCTGCTCCCCGCGCTCGGGCTTCCGTCCGGGACGGCCGGCTCGGAGGCCGCCCCGCCGCCGCCGGCCGACGGCGAGGGCGAAGCACTGCTCGTACCGTGCGACGGCCCGCCCGAGGGACCACCAGCCGGTCGGCCCGAGGGATCGGCCGCCGGCGGGTCCGACGGCTTGGGCGCGACCGTGCCGCCCAGCGAGGTGCCGCTGCCCGACTCCCCCTTCACCGTCGCCGACACCGGCTGACCGGTCGCCAGCTCGAAGGCGAGTATCGGCGTCATCGCCAGCACGAAGACCAGCGCGGACATCGCCGCGTACGACTTCCAGGTCCAGCGCCGACGCGCCCGGACCAGCCGCGGCTCGTTCCAGTCCGCGGAGATCACCGGTGCCCGCGTGTCGGAATCCGGCACCTGGCGCAGCCCGTTCACCGCCGGCCCGGGGCCGGTGCGGTCCACCGCCTCGCGCAGTTGCTCTCCGGTGCGCCGGAAGACGTGCTGGAACACCGCACCGCCGGTGGTCGCCCCGACACTGACCACCGCCGCGCCCAGAATGGTTCCGTAGACACCGAGTTCGGAGGCGAGTAGGGCCCCCACCACGGTGGCCAGCGCACTCGCCGCGACCTGAGCCACACTCAGATCAATTCGCCTGCGACCTTCCTTGCCGCCCTCCTCGGCGGGCTTCTGCTCCGGCATCGACATCCCTCGGTCAGTACGACTGGTCTTCGAACAAGTCACTCCATCTTGCCCAAAGAAGGACACAAGGGTCGAAAATGCGGTTCTGCGCGAGAGATATATGTGAAGATGATCACCGTGCTTCGGCCCGTGGTCGGCCATTGGGGGTGCGTGCTCTTGAGATTCCCGTGAATCGCGGGAGACTTGAGCGGCGAGCCGCCCCTTTGGAAGCCACGAATGGAGTACTGTTCGTAAAGCCTGAGCCTTGGGTCGACTTGTCGACTGCCCATCAACCGGCAGATTGACGAAGAGCCACGGTGCAGGCACGCACGGCGACGCCCGTCCCGGATCGTCGCGTCACTGCGCGTGCGAGGGACGGCCGGGACACCCAGGCGCGACGTCGACGGATGACGTGGCAAAAAGGCAACCGTGCCACAGCGGTGTGACCGGGCGTAAGCCCGACACGCCGGGGAACTCAGCAAGGTTGTGGCCAGTCGCGAGCGGGCAGGCCACACTCAGTACGGGAGCAGCGACGCAGGTGACGTCGGCAGGCACCACCCGGGAGGTAACCGTGCCCGAACTGCGGGTTGTGGCCGTCAGCAACGACGGCACACGGCTGGTGCTCAAGGCCGCCGACAGCACGGAGTACACCCTCCCCATCGACGAGCGGCTGCGCGCCGCCATCCGTGGTGACCGTCCGCGCCTCGGCCAGATCGAGATCGAGGTCGAGAGCCACCTCCGCCCCCGGGACATCCAGGCGCGGATACGAGCCGGTGCCTCCGCCGAGGAGGTCGCGCAGGCGGCCGGCATCTCCGTGGACCGGGTCCGCCGCTTCGAGGGGCCGGTGCTCGCGGAGCGCGCCTTCATGGCCGAGCGGGCCCGCAAGACCGCGATCCGCCGCCACGGCGAGTCCTCCGGACCGCAGTTGGGCGAGGCGGTCGCCGAGCGGCTCGCCCTGCGCGGCGCCGAGAAGGAGACCGAGCGCTGGGACTCCTGGCGGCGCGACGACGGCACCTGGGAGGTCATCCTCTACTACCGGGCCGACGGCGAGGGCCGCAGCGCGTCCTGGACGTACGACCCGCCGCGGCGCCTGGTCCAGCCGAACGACGACGAGGCCCGCGCGCTGATCGGCGAGAACGTCGAGCGCGAGGAGGAGTCGGTCTTCCCGTTCATCCCGCGGATCGCCCGGCTCCCCCAGGAGCGCCCGCCGCGCCCGATGATCGACCGGCCCTCGGCCGACCGCATCATGTCCTCCCGCGAGGTGCGGGAGTCCCGTGAGGCCACCGCCGAGTCGCGTGACTCGCTGACCAGCCTGCTCGACGTCGTCCCCGCCTTCCGGGGCGACCTCGCGGTGGGCGCCCCCGCTCCGATCGAGCCGGTGCTGCCCGCCGAGGTCGCCGAGGAGACGGAGGAGCCTGCCGCCGCCGCTCCCGCGGTCGGCGCGGGCTCGGCGTACGCGGACATCCTGATGCCGCGCGCGGTCGCCCCGCACCGGGAGCGGCTGGTCGGCACCACGGACCGGCAGGCCGAGGCGGACGGTGTCCGGCCCGGGCGCCGCGCCACCGTGCCGAGCTGGGACGAGATCGTCTTCGGCAGCCGGCGCAAGAAGCAGGAGTAGGCCCCCCGCCGTGGGGCCCCGGGGCCCCACGGCGATCGAAGGAGGGGCGGGAGGCCGGTCGGCCGCCCGTCCCTCCTTCGCGCTCTCGCCCAGGGATCGGCCCGGGATCGGCCCGGGCTCAGCCCGGCTGCTCGGTGACCGCCACCGGGCGGCTCCCGTCGCTCGACCACTCGCTCCACGAGCCCGGGTACAGCGCGGCCGGCAACCCGGCCACCGCCAGGGCGAGGATCTGATGGGCCGCCGTCACCCCCGAGCCGCAGTACACCGCGGTCTCCCGCTCCCCCGCACCCAGCGCGCGGAACCGCTCGGCCAGTTCGGCGGCCGGCCGGAACCGCCCGTCCGGGCCGACGTTCTCGGTGGTCGGCGCGGAGAGCGCCCCCGGGACGTGACCGGCCCGCGGGTCGATCGGCTCGCTCTCGCCGCGGTAGCGCTCCCCCGCCCGCGCGTCCAGTAGCAGACCGGTCCGGGCCAGCGCGGCCGCGCCGTCCCCGTCGACCGTCGGCAACTGCCCGGGTACCGGCTTGAAGTCGCCCGGCTCCGGCACTTCGACCTCGGAGGTCACCGGCAACCCGGCCGCCTGCCAGGCGGCGAACCCGCCGTCCAGCACCCGGACGTCCGGGTGGCCGGCCCAGCGCAGCAGCCACCAGGCGCGGGCCGCGGCCAGCGAGGTCGCACCGTCGTACACCACCACCGGGCGGTCGGCGCGGACCCCGAGACGACGCAGCGCGGCGCCGAACTCCTCCGGGTCGGGCAGCGGGTGACGGCCGCCGCGGCCGGGCGGCCCGGCCGGGGCGGCGAGGTCGGTGTCCAGCGCGACGAAGCCCGCGCCGGGCAGATGGCCGGCCACGTAGTCCTCGATCCCCGGCGGGCCGCCGAGCTGCCAGCGCACATCGAGCAGCACCGGCGGGCGCTCCGAGGCGAGCGCCTCCCGCAGGCCGGCCACCGAAACCAGCGGGGAGTCATCGTGAGAGGTCGTCATGCCGGTCATTCTCGCGCAGCACCACCAACTCGACGCTCTTTGTGCGGTCTTTGCCGGACTTTCCGCGCGGCCCGAGGGTTCGACGCGCGCCAGGGTGGAACCATCACCCTCACGTGCGCAGCTCCGTGCGCCGACCGCCCCGTGAGGAGGCCCGCATGCCTGCGGTGACACTCCGGCTGGCCCAGGGCACGCCGTGCTGGGTCAGCCTGATGACCGACGACCTGGCCGGCGCCCGCGCGTTCTACGGCGGGCTGCTCGACTGGACGTACACCCCCGGCCCCACCCAACTCGGCGCCTACGTCCGGGCCGAGTCGGGCGGTGCCCCGGTCGCCGGCCTCGGTGTCTCCTCGGTGCCCGGCTTCCCGGTGCAGTGGACCACGTACTTCGCGGTCGACAGCGCCGACCGGACCACCCAACTGGTGCGCGAGTGCGGCGGAACGGTGGCGGTCGGACCGCTCCAGGCCGAGCGCGCCGGCCGGCTGGCGATCGCGGCCGACGTCTCCGGCGCGGTCTTCGGCCTCTGGCAGGGCGAGGAGCACCTCGGCCGCGAGGCCGGACCGGAGCCCGGCGGACCGGCCTGGGCCGAGCTGCTCACCCCGGACGAGGCGGGCGCCGCGGTGTTCTACGGCGCGGTGCTCGGCCGGCCGGTGGCACCCGCCGGCGCCGAGTCCGCGCTGCTGGTGGACGGCCGGCCGGTGGCGGGCATCCGGCACGGCGCCGAGCTGCGCGGCCACCCGCCGCGCTGGCGGGTCCACTTCGCCGTCCAGGACGTCGAACTGACCGTCCGTCGGGCGCTCGGGTTGGGCGGCCGGGTGCTGGTGGAGCCGCACGAGAGCGGGCGCGGCCCGGTGGCACGGCTGGCGGACCCGCAGGGCGGGCACTTCTCGGTGCTGCAGACGGGGCTCGGTTAGGAGCCGTCAGGCCTGCTGCTCCTCGAAGGGCAGCACGTCCGGGGAGAGCACCGAGACGCGGGCGGTGGCGGCGGTCAGCCGACGGCGGTGGTGGCGGCGGCAGAGCACCTCGTAGCCCACCTCGTCCTCCCGCACCGAGATGTCGCCGATGACGACCTGGGCGCCCTCGACCACCATCACGCCGCCCACCGTGCGGGCGTTGTGGGTGGCCCGCGCGCCGCACCAGCAGAGGGCCTCGACCTGCAGCACCTCGACCCGGTCGGCCAGTTCGATCAGCCGCTGGGAGCCGGGGAACAGCCGGGTGCGGAAGTCGGTGGTGATGCCGAACGTGAAGACGTCGATGCCGAGTTCGTCCACCACCCGGGCCAGCTGGTCGACCTGCTCGGCGGCGAAGAACTGGGCCTCGTCACAGATCAGGTAGTCCACCCGGCCGCCGGCCGAGAGCCGGTGCACGACGTGGGCGTGGAAGTCGAAGTCGTCCGTCACCTCGACCGCCTCGGTGCGCAGGCCGAGCCGGCTGGAGACGGTGGCCGCACCGGCCCGGTCGTTGCGGGTGAGGATGATCCCCTGCCGGCCGCGGGCGGCGTGGTTGTGGTCCATCTGGAGCGCGAGCGTCGACTTCCCGCAGTCCATCGTGCCCGAGAAGAACACCAGTTCAGCCATGGGTGGTGCAAAGGCCTTTCACATCGGGGCGGTTCACGCGCGGACTTCGAGCAGGGGCACGAACTGCTCGACCGGGGTCATCGAGCCGTGCAGCCCGATCATCGCGGACTCGCCGGGCTCGTTGCGGGAGGCGACCACGGCGATGTCGTCCCGGGCGGCGGCGACCACGTCGCCGATCCGCAGGTGGACCCGCTCGTCCACCGAGGGGCCGAACCAGCCGGCGGCGATCGCCTCGTCCCGGGTGGCCACCCACATCCGGTCACCGAGCACCTCGCTCCAGACCGTGTACACGTCGGCGGCGGCACCGGGCACCGCGTACACGTGCCGCGCCCGGCCCTCGCCGCCGAGCAGGGCGACACCGGCGCCCAGCTCCCAGTCCTCGTCGAAGTCGATCCGGTCCTCCGGGGCGATGTCGATCATGCCGTGGTCGGCGGTGACGTACATCGCCGAGCGCGGCGGCAGCTGCTCGGCCAGGCGCCGGGCGAGACGGTCCACCGCGTCCAGCGTCATCCGCCAGTCGTCGGAGTCCACTCCGAACCGGTGCCCCGCGCCGTCCAGCTCGCTCACGTAGGTGTAGACGAGGGCCCGGTCGTGCTCGGCCAGCCAGCGGGCCGCCCGGTCCATCCGCTCCTCGCCGGTGGTGCGGCCGAGGAAGGAGCCCCCCGACAGCGCCACCCTGGTCAGCGGGGTCTGCGCGAACAGCGGCGAGGAGACCTGGGCGGTCGCCACCCCGGCGGCGTGGGTCTGCTCGAACACCGTCGGGTAGGGCTGCCAGGTGCCCGGGTCGACCGGCGGCTGCCAGCGCAGCTGGTTCATCAGGTGGCCGGCGCCCGGCACCGCCACCGTGTAGCCGACCAGGCCGTGCAGGCCCGGCGGGGTCCCGGTGCCCACCGAGGCCAGCGAGGTCGCGGTGGTGGACGGGAAGCCGGCGGTCAGCGGGCGACCGGTGCCGCCGAGCGAGCTGCCGACCAGCGAGGAGAGGAACGGCGCGTACTCGGGGTGGCGCAGCAGCAGCTCCCAGCCGAGGCCGTCGACCAGGAACACCACCACCCGGTCGGCCGGTTCGATCGGCAGCGTGGCGGTGAACCCGGGGACGCCGAGACCGGCCGCCACCGAGGGCAGCAGGTCGCAGAGCGAGCCACCGCCATACGGGGGTGCCGGGGCGGTGGCGGGGTCGAGGATCTCGAAGGCGTCGTGGCCGTGGGGTGCGAAGGACATGGCTGAGAGGCTGACTTCCTGGCTTCCGGTGCGTCCGCTAGACCCGCGGGCCGTTGCTGATCGTGGCGTCGGACAACGCGCGGGCGAACACCAGCGCCTGGGCGACCGTCTCCGGACCGTCGCCCGCCTCACTGACCCGAAGTGACAGGTCGTCAGCGGTGGCCGAACCGGTGTAGCCGTGGTCGGCCTCGCAGTTCGGGTCCGAGCAGCCGGCCGGCTCCAGGTCCAGGCGCTGCACGGCACCCCAGCCGATGGTCAGCACGACCTCGCGCGGCAGCGTGCCGGGGGTGTAGGTCTCCGGGTTGGCGACCATCCGGCTCACCACGACCGAGCCGATCCGGTCGAGCCGGACACTCTCGGTGGACGTGGTCGCGTAGGGCACCGCCGGGCCGGCCTCGCCGCCGGACTGCTCGTCGGTGTGGCTCACCACGAACCGGGTCGGGGTCAGCACCAGCACCGTGACGTGTCGGCGCACCTCGTTGGCGTCGAAGGTGGTCTCCTGGTGCACCAGGTAGGAGCTGATCGGCTCGGGGCCCACCGCGGACTCGACCGCCTCGGACACCAGGGCCGGGTAGTAGCCGCTGCGCTCGATCGCCGAGCGCAGGTCCTGAGTGGTGGTGGTACCGGTCTTCGCCATAACTCCATCCTGGCATGGTCCGCCGACGAAGCGGGCGGCGCGGCGCCGAGCTTCCGGACAACAGCACCCCCGGGCAGGGCGCAACCAAGGAAGGTTACAGCGTGCTCATCGCGCGCGGGCCCAGATCGCTGCGGACGGGCAGGGGCGCGATCCGCACCCGCGCCCCCAGGATCGCCAGCCCGTGCGGGGCGACGACCACGGGTTCGAGGTCCACCGAGGCGACCTCCGGAAGGTCGTCGACCAGCCGCGACACCCGCAGCAGCAGTTCCTCCAGCGCTCCGGTGTCCACCGCCTCCGCGCCGCGCCAGCCGAACAGCAGCGGCGCCGCCCGGACCTCTCGGATCAGTCCGGCGACATCCTGGTCGGTGGCGGGGACGAGCCGGTGAGCGACGTCACCGAGCAGTTCGGCCGGTGCGCCGGCCAGGCCGAAGGAGAGGATCGCGCCCACCGCCGGGTCGACGGTGGCGCCGATCACGGTGTCCACGCCGCGCGGGGCCAGCCGCTGCACCACCAGCTCGGCCTGGGCGGCCCCGCCGAGCAGCACGTCCAGCTCGCGGTGGGCCCGGCGCAGGCCCGGTTCGCCGGTCAGGTCGAGGCGGACGCTGCCGAGGTCGGGGCGGTGGCGCAGGTGCGGGGCGGTCGCCTTGAGGGCCACCGGGTAGCCCAGCGTCGCCGCGGCGCGGACGGCGGCCTCCTCGTCGGGCGCGGGCAGGGTCGGGGAGACGTCGATGCCGTAGTGGGCGAGCAGCGCGGTGGTGTCGGCCTCCGGCAGCGTGATCCGCGCGCCGCCGGGCTGGGTGCGGGCGGCGACAGCCGTGCGGGTGCTGAGCGCGGCCTCGACCAGGTCGCGGGCGGCGCCCTCGTCGATCCGGTCCAGCTCCGGGACGCGGGCCGTCTCCTCGGCCGCGGCCGTCCGGCGGCGCCACCCGGCGTAGTGGACGGCGTGCGCGAGGGCCCGGACGGCCCGCTCCGGCGCGGGGTAGGCGGGGATGCCCCCCGGGCGCAGCCTGCTCGGCAGATCGGTCAGCGCCAGGTGGGCGAGCACCAGTGGCTTGCCCAACTCCCGTGCGCGCTCGCCCGCTTCGAGCAGGGCTTCGGCGATCTCGGGGTCGTCGGAGCCCACCTCCGGGTCGTCCGGGCCGGTCAGCCGGCCACCCATGAACGCATGGGCGGATGTGCCGATCGGCGGAATGGCGACGGCGATCACCGCGTCCACGGCCGGGTCGCCGAGCGCCACGTCCAGCGCGATCCGGAAGTTCTCGCCGGTGGCGGCGGTGGTGAGGTCGACGGGGGTGCGGGGGCGCAGGCCGGCACTGAGGCAGGCGTCGTGGGTGAGCAGTCCGAGCGAGTCGGAGTTGCCGACCACGGCGACCCGGTCGCCGGGCGGCAGCGGCTGGAGGGCGAGCAGCTCCCCGGTGTCGTACAGCTCGGTGATGGTCTCCACCCGGGTGACGCCGGCCTGCTGGAAGAGGGCGTCCACGGTGGCGTCGCGCAGCCCGCTGGCGGTGACCGGGACGGCGTGGCCGGGCGGCAGGCTGCCGGTGTGGCGGGCGCCCTTGACCACCACGATCGGCTTGGCGGCGGCGAGCCGGCGGGCGATCCGGGTGAACTTGCGGGGGTTGCCGAAGGACTCCAGGTAGAGCAGCACCACGTCGGTGGCCGGGTCCTCCGCCCAGTACTGCAGGAAGTCGTTGCCCGAGACGTCGGAGCGGTTGCCGACCGAGGCGAAGGAGGAGACGCCGAGGCCCCGCCGGTGGGCGGCCTCCAGCAGGGCGACGCCGATCGCGCCGGACTGGCAGAAGATGCCGAAGCCGCCGCGCCGCGGCAGGACGGGTGCGAGTGAGGCGTTGAGCGGGAGATCGGGGTCGGTGTTGATCAGACCGAAGGCGTTCGGGCCGATCACCCGCATCCCGGCCGCCCGGGCCTGGCGGACCAGTGCCCGTTGGCGGTCGCGGCCCTCCGGACCGGTCTCGGCGTACCCGGCGGTGACCACCACCAGGCCCTGCACACCGTGCGCGCCGCAGTCGGCGACGGCGGCGGGGACGGCGGCCGCCGGTACGGCGATCACGGCGAGGTCCACCGGGCCGGGGATCTCCAGGACCGAGCGGTGCACCGGGACCCCGTCCAGTTCGGTACCGGGCGGAGCGTTGCGGTTCACCGCGTAGACGCGGCGGTCGTCACCGCGCGGCAGCCCGCCGAGCAGGTCGCGCAGGATCGCCCGGCCGACGGTCTGCGGGTGGCGGGAGACCCCGACCACGGCGACCGAGCGCGGGGTGAGCAGCCGCTGGACGGAGCGCGCCTCGGCCCGGTGCTCACGCGCCCGCATCACGGCGAGCGAGGCGGCGGTCGGCTCCAGGTCGAACTCCAGGTGGACCACGCCGTCCGCGAAACTGCGGTGCTGGGTGTAGCCGGCGTCGGTGAAGACCTTCACCATCTTGCGGTTCTCCGGCAGCACCTCGGCCTGGAAGCGGCGGATGCCGCGCTCCTGGGCGACCGCGGCGATGTGCTCCAGCAGGGCGGAGGCGACCCCTCGGCCCTGGTGGGCGTCCTGCACCAGGAACGCCACCTCGGCGTCGGTGCCGGTCTCGCTGGGGCGGCCGTCGGCGTCGATCCGGTCGTAGCGGACGGTGGCGATGAAGTGGTCGCGGATCACCACGGCAAGGCCGACCCGGTTCACGAAGTCGTGATGGGTGAAGCGGTGGACGTCCTTGTCGGAGAGCCGCGGATAGGGCGCGAAGAAGCGGAAGTACTTGGACTGGTCCGACACCTGCTCGTAGAACTCGACCAGCCGGCCGGCGTCGGCGGGGGTGATCGGCCGGATCCGGGCCGTGCCGCCGTCACGCAGCAGGATGTCGGCCTCCCAGTGCTGCGGGTAGTCCGCGTCCTGGTCGGGCCGACGCTGCGGATCCGGCTGGTTCTGCGGGTCCTGCGGGTTCAGCTCGGGGTGCGGTACCGCGGAGTCGTCCACATTCGTCAGGTTATCCGGCGGCGAGCCGAATGGCGCCGGACGTGTCCTCGCGACAGGGTGGACACGGCCACTGGCCGGGGGTTATGCGCCCGAAAGAAACAATCACAAGTCCTGAACGCGGCGGCTCGAAGGGGTTGCCTGCGTGCAACACTGGTCTAGACAACATGGCCGCACCCCCAGCCCGGCCATGACCAGCTTCACCGGAAAGGCACGTCTCATGGCTGAGCGCCGCGTCACCATCGGTTGGGCCGAGGGCCTGCACGCCCGTCCCGCCTCCGTCTTCGTCCGGGCCGTCACGGCCACCGGCGTGCCGATCACCATCGCCAAGCCCGGCGGCAACCCGATCAACGCCGCCTCCATGCTCGGCCTGCTCGGCCTCGGCGCCCAGGGCGGCGAAGAGGTCATCCTCGCCTCCGACGCCGAGGGTGCCGACGAGGCCCTGGACCGCCTCGCCAAGCTGGTCCGGGAGGGCCTCGACGAGCTGCCGGCCGCTGCCTGAGCACCGTCACGGAAGGGGGGCACCGCCACGGCGGTGCCCCCCTTCCGCATGATCGGGGGGCCTTGAGCAGCCCGTCAGCCCTTGACGCAGACGACCTGCTTCAGGTGGGCCACGACCTCGACGAGGTCCTTCTGCTGCTCGATGACCTTCTCGATCGACTTGTACGCACCGGGGATCTCGTCCACGACGCCGCTGTCCTTGCGGCACTCCACACCCTTGGTCTGCTCGACCAGGTCCTGCGTGGTGAACCGCTTCTTCGCGGCGTTGCGGCTCATCTTCCGACCGGCGCCGTGCGACGCGGAGTTGAACGCCGCCTCGTTGCCGAGGCCGCGGACGATGTAGGAACCCGTCCCCATCGAGCCGGGGATGATGCCGAAGTCGCCGGAGCCGGCCTTGATCGCGCCCTTGCGGGTCACCAGCAGGTCGACGCCGTCGTACTGCTCCTCCGCCACGTAGTTGTGGTGGCAGCTGATGACCTCGTCGAAGGCGACCTTCGCCTTGGCGAACTCCCGGCGGACGACGTCCTGGAAGAGCGCCATCATCACCGCGCGGTTCCGCTTGGCGTATTCCTGCGCCCAGAAGAGGTCCTCGCGGTAGGCGGCCATCTGCGGGGTGTCCGCGATGAACACCGCGAGATCGTGGTCGACCAGCCCCTGGTTATGCGGCAGGGAGCGCGCGACGCCCATGTGGTGCTCGGCCAGCTCCTTGCCGATGTTCCGGGAACCGGAGTGCAGCATCAGCCACACCGTGCCGGACTCGTCGACGCACACCTCGCAGAAGTGGTTGCCGCTGCCCAGCGTTCCCATCTGCTGCATGGCCCGCTCGCGGCGCCACTTGACCTCGTGGGCCACCCCGTCGAACCGCTGCCAGAAGTCGTCCCAGCCCGCCGTGGCGAAGCCGTGGAGCCTCGTGGGGTCGACCGGGTCGGTGTGCAGGCCGCGGCCGACCGGGATGGCCTGCTCGATCTTGGAGCGCACGCGGGAGAGGTCGTCGGGCAGGTCCTTCGCGGTCAGCGACGTCTTCACCGCACTCATCCCGCAGCCGATGTCGACGCCCACCGCCGCCGGACAGACCGCGCCCTTCATGGCGATCACGGAGCCGACCGTGGCGCCCTTGCCCAGGTGGACGTCGGGCATCACGGCCAGGCCGTGCAGCCAGGGCAGCGAGCTGATGTTGCGCAGCTGCTGCATGGCCTGGCCCTCGACGGTGGCCGGGTCGGCCCACATCCGGATCGGGACGCGGACGCCGGGTACCTCGGTGTACGACATGGTGGAACGACCTCCAAAGGTCGGCTGGATCAAGCCTAGATGGGTGCCGCGCGAAGAGTCCCGGTGCGGCTCGGGGAAGTTCTGGGGGTGGGGCTCAGACGCCCCGGGCACGGAGGGAGGACGGCCTTGGGGAGCGTCGTGTGGTTCGCTCGACCCGCATGGTGACCGCCTCCTCTCGTACGTGTGTGCCTGGGGACATCTACCCACGCGGCGTCCGGCGCCCGCAACGGAATTAACGACGAAGGGCCCGGCGGAGCGGAGCTCCACCGGGCCCTTCCCACCGGGGGGATCAGGCGGTGACCACCGTGACCTCGCCGATGCCCAGCGCGCGCACCGGGTCGGCGATCGTGGCGGCGTCACCGACCAGGACGGTGACCAGGCGGTCCGACGGGAAGGCCGCGACGACGGCCTCGGTGGCGGCGGCCGTCGGCAGCTCGGCGAGCTTGCGGTAGACCTCGGCCTGGTAGTCGTCCGGCAGGTTCTGCTCGACCTGGTCGGCCAGGGTGCCGGCGACCGAGCCCGCGGTCTCGTACTTCAGCGGGGCCACGCCGACCAGGAACTGCACGGCCTCGTCACGCTCGGCGTCGGTGAGGCCCTCGGCGGCGAGGGTGCGCAGGATGGTCCAGGTGTCGGCGAGCGCCGGGGCGGTGGACGCGGTGTCCACCGAGCCGCTGATCGCGATCAGCGCGCGGCCGGAGCCGTCCGCGGCGGAGCGCAGCGGCTGGGCGAAGGCCCGGACACCGTAGGTGTAGCCCTTCTCCTCGCGCAGGACGCGGTCCAGGCGGGAGGTGAGGGTGCCGCCGAGGCAGTAGGTGCCGAGGATCTGGGCGGCCCAGGCCGGGTCGTGGCGGTCGGGGCCGATGCGGCCGATGAGCAGCTGGGTCTGGACCGAGCCGGGCCGGTCGACGATGACCACGCGGCCGGTGTCGTCGGCGGCGACCGGGGCGTGGACGGTGGGCTCGGCGGCGGTGCCGGTCCAGGCGCCGAGGGTGGCCTCCAGGAGCGCGGGCAGGTCGGTGCCGGTGAGGTCGCCGACCACCACGACGGTGGTGGTGGCGGGCCGGACGTGGGCCTCGTAGAAGGCCTTGACCGCGGCCCGGTCGATGGACTTGACCGTGTCGGCGGTGCCGCCGCGGGGACGGGAGAGGCGGTCGGCGCCGTCGAACAGCTCGGCGTAGAGGGCCTTGGCTGCGCGGCGGGCGGGGTTGGCCTGCTCGTGGACGAGCTCGTCGAGCCGGTTGGCGACCAGGCGCTCGATCTCGTCCTCGGGCAGTGCGGGCGCGCGCAGCGCGTCGGCGAGCAGGCCGAGGCCGCGCTGGAGCCGGGAGGCCGGGACCTCCAGGGAGACCCGCAGGCCGGGGTGGTCGGCGTGGGCGTCGAGGGTGGCGCCGGCGCGCTCCAGTTCGGCGGCGAACTCCTCGGCGGTGAGGGTGTCGGTGCCCTCGCTGAACGCGCGGGCGAGGATGTTGGCGATGCCGTCGAGGCCCTCGGGCTCGGCGGCGAGCGGGACGTCGAGCTGCACCTCGACGGCGACGAGCTGCTGGCCGGGGCGGTGGCAGTGCAGGACGGTGATGCCGTTGCCGAGGGCGGCGCGCTCGGGGGCGGGGAACGCCCACGGGCTGGCGGTGCCGGGCTCGGGCTGGGGGTGGAAGGTCATGGCGGGGACGTAGTCGGTGCTCATGCGGCAGCGCCCTCCTCTTCGGTGGCGGCGGTGGCGGTCTCGTCGGCGTCGGTGTCGTCGGCGGTGGTGGGCTCGTAGACCAGGACGGCCCGGTTCCGGGGGTGCAGGCGGGCCTGGGCGACGGCCTGCACCTCCTCGGCGGTGACGTCGAGCACCTTGGAGAGGGCACTACCCAGCAGCTTCGGGTCGCCGAACAGCACGGCGTAGCGGCAGAGTTCGTCGGCGCGGCCGGAGACGGTGGTCAGCCGGTCGAGCCACTCGCGTTCGATCTGGGCCTGGGCGCGCTCGAGTTCGGCGGCGGTGGGGCCTTCCGCGGCGAAGCGGGCCAGCTCCTCGTCGACGGCGGCGTCGATCTGCTCGATGGTGGCGTCGCCGGAGGTCTTGACGTCGAGCCAGCCGAGGCTGGGGGCGCCGGCGAGGCGGAGCAGGCCGAATCCGGCGGCGACGGCGGTGCGGTCACGCCGGACGAGGCGGTTGTAGAGGCGGCTGGACTCGCCGCTGCCGAGGATGGTGAGGGCCAGATCGGCGGCGTCGGCCTCGCGGGTGCCGTCGTGCGGGAGGCGGTAGGCGGCCATCAGGGCGCGGGACGGGACGTCCTCGTGGATGTGCTCGCGGATCTCCCGGCCGAAGGTGTCGGGGAGGGTGCCGTCACGCGGGGGCTGCTTGCCGTCGTGGCCGGGGATGGAGCCGAAGTACTTCTCGACCCAGGCGATGGTCTGCTCGGGGTCGATGTCGCCGACGACGGAGAGGACGGCGTTGTTCGGCGCGTAGTAGGTGCTGAAGAACGCCCGGGCGTCCGCCAGCGTGGCGGCGTCGAGGTCGGCCATGGAGCCGATGGGGGTGTGGTGGTACGGGTGGCCGTCGGGGAAGGAGAGCGCGGTCAGCTTCTCGAAGGCGGTGCCGTAGGGGACGTTGTCGTAGCGCTGGCGGCGCTCGTTCTTGACGACGTCGCGCTGGTTCTCCATGGACGTCTCGTCCAGTGCGGCGAGCAGCGAGCCCATCCGGTCGGCCTCCAACCAGAGGGCGAGCTCCAGCTGGTGGGCGGGCATGGTCTCGAAGTAGTTGGTGCGCTCGAAGCTGGTGGTGCCGTTCAGCGAGCCGCCGGCGCCCTGGACGAGCTCGAAGTGGCCGTTGTTCGAGACGTTGGCCGAGCCCTGGAACATGAGGTGCTCGAACAGGTGGGCCAGACCGGTGCGGCCCTTCACCTCGTGGCGGGAGCCCACGTCGTACCAGAGGCAGACGGCGGCGACCGGGGTGAGGTGGTCCTCGGAGAGGACGACGCGCAGGCCGTTGGCCAGGCGGTGCTCGGTGATGGCGATGGCAGCGCCAGTTCCTCCGGTGGAGGCGGATGCGGGGGCCGGGTTGGCCATGCGCTCGGGTCCTTCCCGTCGTCGATGTCGGGGGTTCGTGTGGCGTCCCCCATTGTGGTGCAACGCGGGGAGGGCTCGGATGTGTCCGCGCGGACCGGGCGTTCGCCAGGGGCGGAAGAGGGGCGCTGGCTCGGAGTGTCGGCGCGAGGGTCCACAATGGGGGCGCTGGGCCCTGTTGACGACAGCCGACGAGGACAGCACACGACGGCAGACGCAGACGACGACTGACGCAGACGAGACGCAAGCGAGACGTAAGGGAGCCCCGCCGCGATGGCCCGCCGCAGTTCGCAGACCCCGCCGCCCGGAGATTTCGAGGAGCGGATCCTCGACGTCGACGTCGTGGACGAGATGCAGGGCTCCTTCCTGGAGTACGCCTACTCGGTGATCTACTCGCGTGCGCTTCCCGACGCACGGGACGGTCTGAAGCCGGTGCACCGGCGGATCCTGTACCAGGCCAACGAGATGGGCCTGCGGCCGGACCGCGCGCACGTGAAGTGCGCCCGGGTGGTGGGCGAGGTGATGGGCCGGCTGCACCCGCACGGTGACGCGTCGATCTACGACTCGGTCGTCCGGATGGCACAGCCGTTCTCGATGCGGCTGCCGCTGATCGACGGGCACGGGAACTTCGGTTCGCTGGGCAACGACGACCCGCCGGCCGCGATGCGGTACACCGAGTCGCGGTTGACGGCGGCGTCGATGGCGATGGTGGAGTCGATCCACGAGGACACCGTCGACTTCGGGCCGAACTACGACGGCAGCGAGCAGGAGCCGCTGGCGCTGCCGGCCGCGTTCCCGAACCTGCTGGTGAACGGTGCGACGGGGATCGCGGTCGGAATGGCGACCAACATGCCCCCGCACAACCTGTCCGAGGTGGTGGCGGCGGCCCGTCACCTGATCAAGCACCCGAACGCGGACCTGGACACGCTGATGCGGTTCGTGCCCGGGCCGGACCTGCCGACCGGCGGCCGGATCGTCGGCCTGTCGGGCATCCGGGACGCGTACGAGTCGGGCCGTGGCACCTTCAAGATCCGTGCGACGACGTCGATCGAGAGCGTGACGGCCCGCCGCAAGGGCATCGTGGTCACCGAGCTGCCGTACAACGTCGGCCCGGAGAAGGTCATCTCGAAGATCAAGGACCTGGTCAACGCGAAGAAGCTGCAGGGCATCGCGGACGTCAAGGACCTCACCGACCGCGAGCACGGGCTGCGGCTGGTGATCGAGGTGAAGAACGGCTTCGTGCCGGAGGCGCTGCTGGAGCAGCTCTACAAGCTGACGCCGATGGAGGAGACCTTCGGCATCAACAACGTGGCGCTGGTGGACGGCCAGCCGCTGACGCTGGGCCTGAAGGAACTTCTGGAGGTCTACGTCGACCACCGCTTCGTGGTGGTGCGCCGGCGCAGCGACTTCCGCCGGCGCAAGCGCCAGGAGCGGCTGCACCTGGTCGAGGGCCTGCTGGTGGCGCTGGTCGACATCGACGAGGTCATCGCGATCATCCGGTCGAGCGACAACGCGGCGCGGGCGAAGGAGCGCCTGATGGAGCGTTTCTCGCTGTCGGAGACGCAGACCGCGTACATCCTGGACACGCCGCTGCGCCGGTTGACCCGGTTCGACCGGGTGGAGCTGGAGGAGGAGCAGGCGAAGCTCAACTCCGAGATCGCGGAGCTGACCGAGATCCTGGAGTCGGACGTCCGGCTGCGCAATGTGGTGTCGAGCGAACTGGGCGCGGTGTCCAAGCAGTTCGGCACCGAGCGGCGGACGGTCCTGCTGGAGGCGGGCGCGGCTCCGTCGGCGGCGCTGTCCGTTCCGCTGGAGGTGGCGGACGACCCGTGCCGGGTGCTGCTCTCCTCGACGGGCCTGCTGGCGCGCACGGCGGACGGCGAGCCGTTCGAGGTGTCGGAGAAGCGGTCCAAGCACGATGTGATCGTCTCGGCGGTGCCGGCCACGGCGCGTGCGGACATCGGTGTGGTGACGTCGGCGGGCCGGGTGCTGCGCCTGCCGGTGATCGATCTGCCGGCGCTGCCGCCGACGCCCTCGCCGACGCTGGCGGGCGGCGCCGCGGTGGGCGAGTTCCTGCGCCTGGAGACGGGCGAGCGGGCGCTGGCGCTGACCACGCTGGACGAGTCCTCGCCGGGTCTGGCACTGGGCACGGTGCAGGGCGTGGTGAAGCGGGTGGTGCCGGAGTGGCCGGCGAACAAGGACGAGTTCGAGGTGATCGCCCTCAAGGAGGGTGACGAGGTGGTCGGCGCGGTCGAGCTGCGCACCGGCGAGGAGGACCTGGTCTTCATCACCTCCGACGCCCAGTTGCTGCGCTACCCGGCGGGTCAGGTGCGCCCGCAGGGCCGCCCGGCCGGCGGCATGGCGGGCATCAAGCTGTCCGACGGTGCGCGGGTGCTGTCGTTCACCGCCGTGGATCCGGCGGCGGACGCGGTGGTGGTCTCGGTGGCCGGTACGTCGGGCACGCTGACCGGTGAGGAGCAGAGCTCCTGGAAGGTCACTCCCTTCGAGCAGTACCCGCGCAAGGGCCGGGCGACCGGTGGCGTCCGCTGTCAGCGCTTCCTGCGTGGCGAGGACGCGCTGGCCTTCGCCTGGGCGGGCGTCGCGCCGGCCCGGGCCGCGACCACCAAGGGGGCCCCGGTCGACCTGCCGGAGCGCGACCCGCGTCGTGACGGTTCGGGTACGCCGGTGACGGCGCCGATCGGTGTGGTGGCCGGCCCGGTGTAACGGCTGCCGGTCGCAGGAGGAGGAGGGGTGCCGGCGTCCGGCATCCCTCCCCTCTGCTTGGGCCCCGGCGCGGAGCCGGCCGTACCGGGGCTGCCCGGGAAGGCGCGGGCCGGGCGCGGAGGCGTCCGAGGGAGCCAAGCGGGGGCCAAGACCGCTGGCGCGGAAGGGGCCAAGGGTAGCCTTGCCTGCGTGAGCACCTGTGCGACGCTGTCGCGTGAACTGTTGGAGCCGCTGGCCGCCACGGCGGCCACCGCCACCACCTGGCTGCTGATCGAGCAGACCGGGCCGTGGGGTGCGAAGGCGCTCGCGGAGAGCCATCTGGACGCCGCGGTGGGGCGGGCCCTGGAAGCGGCCGCCGCCGGAACGGGCGTGCGGGTGGCGCTGATCCGGCGGCCCGGCCGGCACGCGGACTGTCTGCCGAGCGCGCGGCACGAGGTGTTCGTGGCGCACACCGTGCCGGGCCGCGGTTGGGTGCGCCGGGCGGACGTGGCGGATCCGGCGGAGCTGCTCGGGCTGGACTTCGGGGCGCTGGGGGCGGGCGAGCACGGCGGGTTCGGCGTGGAGCACGTCGGCGGCCCGGTGGCCCTGGTGTGCACCAACGGCCGGCGGGACCGCTGCTGCGCGCTGCTGGGCCGGCCGCTGGCGGCCCAGCTGGCCGCGGCCGGGCACAGCGAGGTGTGGGAGGTGACGCACCTGGGCGGGCACCGCTTCTCCCCCACCATGCTGGTGCTGCCGTACGGCTTCGCTTACGGGCGGCTGACGGCGGAGAGCGCCAAAGAGGTGCTGGCGGCGACGGCGGCCGGGCACATGGTGCCGGAGTGGTCGCGGGGCTGCTCGGGCTGGGAGCGTCCGGGCCAGGCGGCGGACCACGCGGTGCGGTTGGCCGTCGACGAGACCGAGGTGGACGCGCTGACCCTGACCCAGCGGTCCGCCGGCGCCGGGCGCTGGCTGGTGACCGTGCGGCACCGGGACGGCCGGGCCTGGGAGGTGGACGTGGTCGAGGGCGCGAGCGAGCCGGCCCGCCCGGAGAGCTGCGGCAAGGCGGCGGGCACGCCGTCGCGGATGGACGTGGCGGCGGTCCGGGAGCTGTCGGCCCGGGACGTGTGACGGCCCCGCGCCCGTGGGGGTGAGCGCGGGACCGTCGGCGAGGGGTCAGCCGGTGGCGGACTTGTCGACGAACTCGGTGGTGTAGGTGCGGGCGAGGTCGATGGAGCCCTCCTTGCCCTTGACGTCGGGGTGGAAGGCGGCGAGCACCGCGAGGACGGTCTTCGGTCCGTCGGCGGGCATCACCCCGTCCGTGGTGAACATCGGCAGGGTCGCCTTGATCGCCGCCGCGTACTGCTCGGCGCCGCCCTGCGCGTAGTCGGCGGGCATCTTGGCGGCGATCTCCTCGGGGCTGTGGGTGGACATCCACTTCAACGTCCTGACGAAGGCGTTGGCGAGCTTCTGGGTGGTGTCCTTGTTCTTCTCCACCCAGTCGGAGTTCATGTAGAGGGAGGACGAGGGGTAGAGCCCGCCGAGCGCGGCCCGCGAACCCTCGGGGGTGCGCATGTCGTAGAGGATCTTGCCGAGACCCTTGTCGAGGACGGTGGCCACGGTCGGGTCCGTGGTCATGCCGGCGTCGATGCTGCCCTGCTGGAGCGCGGCGATGAAGGTCTGGCCGGCGCCGACCGCGATCGGGCTGAACTCGCTCACCGCGGTGCCGTTCTTGACGGCGAGGTACTTGGTGAGGAAGTCGGTGGAGGAGCCGACGCTGGTGACACCGAGCTTCCTGCCCTTGAAGTCGGCTCCGGAGGTGATGGCGCCGGCCTGCTTGGTGGCGACGATCTCGACCTCGCCCGGTGCCTGGGAGAACTGCACCACCGACTCGACGTTCTTGCCCTTGGCCTGGAGGTCGATGGTGTGGTCGTAGAAGCCGACCGCGCCCTGGACGTCGCCGGCCAGCAGCGAGGTGGTGGCGTTGACGCCGGCCGGCTCGCTCATCAGCTCGACGTTGACACCGGCCTCGGCGAAGAAGCCGAGACGCTGGGTGAGCATGGCGGGCAGGTAGATGACCTTGTCCAGGCCGCCGACCATGATCTTGACCTTGGGGCCGTCGACCTTCTGCCCGGCCGGGGCGGCCCCGCCGTGGGACACCGAGGCGGCGTCGTTGGCACAGGCGGCGAGCGGGAACAGGAGGACGGCGGCGAGGGCGGCGGCGGCGGCTCTGCCGGTCGGGTTCGGGCGCATGGGTGGGGGGTGCCTCTCTGCTACGGAACGGGGTGGGGGTCAGCGGCCGTCGCTGGATTCGGCGGGCTTCCAGCGGAACAGCTTCTTCTCGGCGAAGGTCAGCAGCCCCTCGGTGAACAGCGCGACGACGGCGAGGATGGTCATCGCGGCGTACACGCCCGCCGCGTTGAAGGTGCCCTGAGCGGCTGCGACCAGCAGACCGAGGCCCTTGGTGGCACCGATGTACTCGCCGACGATGGCGCCGATCAGTGCGAATCCGAAGCTGACGTGGAGGCTGGTGAAGATCCAGGTGGTGGCGGCGGGGATGACCACCTGAAGGGTGACCCTGCGGTTGTCGGCACCCAGGATGCGGGCGTTGGCGACCAGGTTGCGATCGACTTCGCGGGCGCCCTGGAAGGCGTTGAAGAAGACCGGGAAGAACACCAGCACCACCGCCGAGGCCACCTTGGAGGCCGGGCCGAGGCCGAACCAGATCAGGAAGATCGGGGCCAGCACGATGCGCGGGATGGCGTTCAGCACCTTGATGTAGGGCCCGAACACATCGGCCAGGAAGCGGATCCGGCCCAGCGCGATGCCCAGCAGCACCCCGCCGGTGACGCCGATCACCCAGCCGGTGAGGGCCTCGTAGAGGGTGTAGCCGATCTGCTCCCCGAGCGAGCCCTGGGCCGTGCCGTGGGTGATCCACTGCCAGATCTGTGCCCAGATCTTCGACGGCTGGGAGAAGTTGAACGGGTCGACGACCTCCGTCCGGGCACACAGCTCCCAGAGCCCGAGGAAGACCAGGAGCACCGCGATCCGGGCCCCGAAGATGACCAACTTCCGCTTGCGGGCGGCCCGTTCACGGGCCAGCGTCCTGGTCTCGGCGGCCGCTGCGGGCTTTCCGGCGACGGCCGGCACGGTCTCAAGCGGCACGACCCGCTCCTCTCTCGCGGGTGATGCGCACCTCTTCGCCGAGCGAAGCCCAGATCTCGCGGTACAACTCGACGAACCTCGGCTCCAGTCGGACGGCCTCCACGGTGCGCGGGCGGGGCAGGTCCACGGTGAAGACCTCCTTGACGGTGGCCGGGCCGGCCGTCATCACCACGACCCGGTCGGCCAGCGCGATCGCCTCGTCCAGGTCGTGGGTCACGAAGACCACGGACGAACCCGTACCGGCCCACAACTCCAGCAGCTGGTCGGACATCAGGGCCCGGGTCTGCACGTCCAGCGCCGAGAACGGCTCGTCCATCAGCAGGATCCTGGGGTCGTTGACGAAGGTCTGGGCGAGCGCGACGCGCTTGCGCATACCGCCGGACAGCTGGTGCGGGTAGCGGTCCTCGAACGCGCCGAGGCCCACCCGGGCCAGCCAGTCACGGGCCCGCTCCCGGGCCTCGGCGGCCGGGACGCCGCGAAAGCGCGGGCCGGCCGTGACATTGGACAGCACGGTCCGCCAGGGGAAGACGGCGTCCTGCTGGAACACGAAGCCGACCTGCGGGTCGATCCCGTCGACCGGCTCGCCGTACACCCGGACCTCGCCCTCGGTGGGCTCCTCCAGACCGCTGACCAGCGTCAGCGTGGTGGACTTCCCGCAGCCCGTGGGCCCGACGACGGCGACGAACTCGCCCTCCGCGACGGTCAGGTCGAGGTCGCGGACGGCGGTGTGCAGGGCGCCGGACGGGGTGCGGAAGCGCTTGGTGGCGCCGGTCAACTCGATCGCCGGGGCCGGCGCCGGCCCGGTCGCCGGGGTTGTGCTCATGAGACCTCCCGGGTTTCGTCTGTGCTTGCCCCGGGAGGCTAGGAGCGGCGGGGGCGGCGGCGGGAGGCTTCTCGGCGAACTGCGGGTTCTCCGCGTTGAGGGGTGTTCTGCTCGTTTTGCTTCCGCTACAACAGCGGGGGCACGGCTGACAGAAACACCTCGGAAACATAGGGTGTGCCGACCACTGCCCCGCCACCCCGTCCGATTCCACCCGAGCCGACCCGATCCCCGACCCCCGCCCTGGTCCCCGACCCCTTCATCGTCCACTTCATCGTCCAGCCCGACCCCTGCGCCGCCCGGCCGGTCCCCGCCCGTGCCCGTCGGCCCCGGCCGGCAGTACCGGCCGGCAGCCCCACCCGTCGGCCCCGGCCGGTCGGCCGCTCCCGAGAGGAGGCCCGGATGAAGCACCCCCACTGGCCCCGCCGGGTCTTCGCCCAGCTGCTGCTGAGCCAGACCGTGGTGACCGTCGGCGTCACCGTCGTCACCGCCGGCCTGTTCCTGGCACCGGTCAGCTCCGAGCTGGACCACGACGCGATGCAGCGCGCGCTGTCCATCGCCCAGGCCACCGCCAGCGACGAGGTGATCGCCCGGGCCGCCGACGCCCGCGACACCGCCACCGCGCAGCGCAACGCCGAGCAGATCCGGACGGCCACCGGCGCCAGCTTCGTCGTGGTCACCGACCTGGACGGCATCCGGCTCTCGCACACCGATCCGGGCCGGATCGGCCAGCGGGTCTCCACCGACCCCGAACCGGCCCTCAGCGGGCGCAGCGTCACCGCCATCCAGGAGGGCACTCTCGGCCGCACCGCGCGCGGCAAGGTGCCGCTGCGGGTCGCCGGCGGACGGATCGTCGGCGAGGTCTCGGTGGGCATCAGCGACGACTCGATCCGGCGGCGGCTGTTGAAGATGCTCACCGGCATCCTGCTCTGTGCGGGCGCCGGCCTGACCGCGGGCACCGTCGCCACGCTGGTGCTGGCCCGCCGGCTGAAGCGTCGCACCCACAACATCGCGCTGGCCGACATCTCGGCGCTGCTGGTGGAGCGGGAGGCGATGCTGCACGGAATCCGCGAAGGCATGGTGGCCCTGGACGAACGGGGCCGGATCCGGCTGGCCAACGACGAGGCGGTGCGGCTGCTCGGCCTGCCCGAGGAGTGCGCCGGCCGGCCGATCGACGAGGTGCTGCCGCCGGGCCGGCTGGCCGACGTACTGGCCGGGCGGATCACCGGCACCGACCTGCCGGCCGTCCGGGACGACCGGGTGTTGGTGGTGAACCGGATGGCGACGGCCGAGGGCGGCGCGGTGGTGACCCTGCGCGACCGCACCGAGCTGGAGTCCCTGGTCCGCGAACTCGACACCACCCGCAGCCTCACCGAGGCCCTGCGGGCCCAGGACCACGAGCACGCCAACCGGCTGCACACCCTGCTCGGGCTGTTGGAGCTCGGGCGGCACGAGCAGGCGGTGGCGTTCATCTCCGAACAGTCGGGTTCGCACGCGGCGGTCGCGGCCCGGATCGCCGAGCAGGTACAGGACCCGCATGTCGCGGCGCTCCTGGCCGGCAAGGCCGCGGTGGCCGGCGAGCGCGGCGTCCGGCTGGCGGTCGCCCCGGCGGCGCACCTGCCGGACGCGGTGGTGGACGCCCGCACGCTGGTCACCGTGCTCGGCAACCTGATCGACAACGCCGTCGACGCGGTGGCCCCGGGCGGCGGCCAGGTGGCGGTGACCCTGGCGGCGGCCGGTTCGACCCTGCTGGTCGAGGTCGCGGACAGCGGCCCGGGCGTGCCGGCGGGCCTGCGCGCGCAGGTCTTCGAGGAGGGGTGGACCAGCAAGGAGGCGCCCGCGCACCGGCCGCGCGGGCTGGGGCTGGCGATGGTGCGGCGGCTGGTCGAACGGACCGGCGGCCGGATCGTGCTGGACACCGGGCCGCTCGGCGGTGCCCGGTTCACCGTCGAGCTGCCCGAAGCGCTGCACGGGGACGCCCAGGCCGCGCCCGAGCCGCCCGCCCCGGCTCCGCCCATCGCCGCACCGCCCGCCGCACCACTCGTGGAGGCCTCATGATCGACGTACTCGTGGTGGACGACGACTTCCGGGTCGCCGACGTGCACGCCGCGTACGTGGCCAAGGTGCCCGGCTTCCGGGTCACCGGCACCGCGCACTCGGCCGGCGAGGCGCTGGCGGCGCTGGAGCGTCGCCCGGTGGACCTCCTGCTGCTCGACCAGCACCTGCCGGACGAGACCGGACTCGCCCTGGTGCGGCGCCTGCGCGAACGGCAGGTGGCCTGCGACGTGATGATGGTGACGGCCGCCCGGGACGTCTCCACGGTGCACGCCGCGATGCAGCACGGCGCCCTGCAGTACCTGGTCAAGCCGTTCACCTTCGCGGGGCTGCGGGAGAAGCTGGTCGCGTACGCGCAGCTGCGCCACGCGCTGGCCGGACCGGCCGCCCGCGAGGCCGGCCAGGACGAGGTGGACCGGCTCTTCGCCACCCTGCGCAGCACGGCGGCCCCGGCCCTCGCCCTGCCCAAGGGCCACTCGGCGCCCACCACCGACCTGGTGCTCGGGGTGCTGCGCCGTGCCGGACGGCCGCTCTCCGCCCAGGAGGTGGCGGACGCCACCGGGCTGAGCCGCTCCACCGCGCAGCGCTACCTCAAGCAGCTGGAGCGGGACAGCCGGCTGCGGCTCACCCTCCGGTACGGCGACACCGGTCGGCCCGAACACCGCTACGTCCTGGCCGTGCGGGCCTGAGGGCGGCCCCGGCCGGCGCCGGAACCTCCGGCGGCCGGGCCGGGCGGACGTGGCGGAACCCCGGCGGGTCCCAGGCCCGTCGGGGTTCCGTCTGCGGCGCGGGGCCGCGGCTCAGGCCGCGCCGGCGCCGGTGAGGGAGCGCACCTCCAGCTCGGCGTAGCGGTCCGGGTCGGCCTGCTCGGGCGAGGTGAGGGTGCCGATCCAGCCGGCCAGGAAGCCCAGCGGGATGGAGATGATGCCCGGGTTCTCCAGCGGGAACCAGTGGAAGTCCATCCCCGGGAAGAGCGCCACCTTGCTGCCGGAGACCACCGGCGAGAACGTCACCAGCAGAATCGCCGGAATCAGCCCGCCGTACACCGAGCAGACCGCGCCGCGCGCGGTGAACCGCCGCCAGAACAGCGTGTAGAGCAGCACCGGCAGATTGGCCGAGGCGGCGACGGCGAAGGCCAGGCCGACCAGGAAGGCGACGTTCAGCTGCTGGGCGAAGAGACTGAGCGCGATCGCGAGCGTCCCGATCCCCACCGCCGCGATCCGCGCGACGCCGACCTCCTGGCGCTCGGAGGCCTCCCGTCGGGCCCGCCGGGAGGCCGGGACACCGCCCCGACGGCGCGGGCGGCCCCGCCAGGCGCCCGCCCAGATGTCGTGGGCGAAGGCGGCCGAGGAGGCGAGCGTCAGCCCGGCCACCACGGCAAGGATGGTGGCGAAGGCGATCGCCGAGATCAGCGCGAACAGCACCACCCCGCCGGTGCTGCCGTTGCCGCCGCCGAGGACGAGGGCCAGCAGCGGCACGGCGGTGTTGCCGGCCGCGTTGGCGTGCCGGACCTCGGCCGAGCCGACCAGCGCGGTGGCACCCAGGCCGAGCGCGATGGCCATCAGGTAGAAGCCGCCGACCAGCCCGATCGCCCACATCGTGGAGCGGCGGGCGGCGCGCGCGGTGGGCACGGTGTAGAAGCGGGAGAGGATGTGCGGCAGCCCTGCCGTGCCCAGCACCAGCGCGAGACCGAGGCTGAAGAAGTCCAGCCGACTGGTGAAGCTCGCCCCGTACTTGAGCCCCGGCTCCAGGTACCGCTGCCCGGCGCCGCTGTGCTGGGCGGCCTGCCGCATCAGCTCGGCGACGTCCCCGTGGAAGCGGACCATCAGCAGCACGGTGAGCAGCACCGAGCCCGCGATCAGCAGGAAGGCCTTGACGATCTGGATCCAGGTGGTGGCCCGCATTCCGCCGACCGTGACATAGACGATCATCAGACCACCCACCGCCACAATGGTCCAGGTCCGGGCCTGGCCGCTGCTGGTGCCCAGCAGCAGGGCGACCAGGCTGCCCGCGCCGACCATCTGGGCGACCAGGTAGAGCAGGGTGACGACGACGCTGGCGCCGCCGGCCGCCGCCCGGACCTTGCGCCGCCGCAGCCGCAGCGCCAGCACGTCGGCGAGGGTGTACCGGCCGGCGTTGCGGACCAGCTCGGCGACCAGCATCAGCACCACCAGCCAGGCGACCAGGAAGCCGATGCTGTAGAGCACGCCGTCGTAGCCGTACAGCGCGATCAGCCCGGCGACACCGAGGAAGGAGGCGGCGGAGAGGTAGTCGCCGGAGAGCGCGAAGCCGTTCTGCAACGGGGTGAAGTCACGGCCGCCGGCGTAGAAGTCCTCGGCGGCGCTGCCCCGGCGGCCCACCCAGAGGGTGATGCCCAGGGTGACCAGGACGATGACGGCGAAGAGCACGATGGCCAGGTCGTGGTGGTCGCCGGCGGGGGCGACGGGAGGCGGGGTGGCGGTCCTCATCGCAGCTGGTCCTGGGTGTCCCAGCGGAGGCCCAGCGCGGCCCGGTCCCGCTTGGTCCGGGCGTTGCGGGCGTAGAGCCAGGTGAGCACGAAGGTCGAGACGAACTGCAGCAGGCCCAGCACCCAGGCCACGTTGACCGGGCCCGCGACCGGGCTGCGCATCACCCCCGGCGCGGCGGCCTGGGCAGCGACGTACAGCAGGTACCAGCCGAGGAACGCCCCGCTGACGGGGAGGACGAAGGCCCGGTAGCTGCGCTTGATCTCCTGGAACGCCTCGCTGCCCTGGACGGCGCGGTACACCTCGCTGCTGGTGTCGACGGCCGGCGGGGCCCCGACCGACGGCATGGGCACCGACTGGACAGGCATCGGCTGGACCGGCGCCGGTGGCGCGGGCACCGGCGGGAGCGGCCGGGCCGGCGGCTCGACCTCCGTCCGGGCCGACGGCGGCGGCGGGGGCGCGGGCCGCCCGGGTTGGGGGGCCGCGGCGGGAGCGGCCCACCAGTCGAATCCCTGCCCCTGTCCGGGTCTGCTCGTCTGCTGCTGTGGCACTGCTGCTCCTGAACCGGCGGGGCTCTGACGGAACCCATGATGGAGGCCCGCGGAGCCCGCCAACTCCCATTGCAGATACGTTCACTCGATGAGGTGATCGATCATCAGACAGACGCTCATCCCACTACTGCTGCGTACCGGTGATCCCGTGGCGGAAGGCGTACGCGACCGCCTGGGCCCGGTCCCGCACCGCGGTTTTGGCGAACAGATTGTTGATGTGCGTCTTCACGGTGGCCGGGCTGACGAACAGCCGCCGGGCGATCTCGGTGTTGGAGAGCCCCTCCGCGATCAGGGCCAGTACCTCGGCCTCGCGGGCGGTCAGCCCGTCCGGCAGCTCCCCCGACCCACCCGCTCCGGGCCCGGTCGCACCCGGCCGGCCCGTGCCGCCGGGGGCCGCGCCCGGCGGGCCGGCCTGCGCCGCACCGTCCGCCAGCCGCTCCAGCAGGCGCAGTTGCACCTGCGGCGAGAGCCCGGCCGCACCCGAGCGGACGTCCGCGACGGCCCGGGCGATCTCCTCGCCGCCCGCGTCCTTGGTGAGGTAGCCCCGCGCCCCGGCCCGCAGCGCGGGGAAGAGCGAGTCGTCGTCGGCGTAGGTGGTGAGCACGACCACCTCGGTCTCCGGGTACGCCGCCCGGATCCGGCGGGTGGCCTCGACGCCGTCGCAGCGCGGCATCCGCAGGTCCATCAGGACGACGTCCGGGCGGTGCCGCTCGACCAGCGCGACGGCCTCCTCACCGTCGGCGGCGGCACCGACCACCTCGATGCCGGGCAGCAGGCCGAGCAGCATCACGATGCCCTCGCGCACCACCGTCTGGTCGTCCGCCACCAGCACCCTGGTCGGACTCGCCCCGTTCACGCCGGCACCCGCAGCAGCACGCGCCACCCTCCTTCGTCCGGACCCGCCAGCAGGGTGCCGCCGAGCAGTTCCGCGCGTTCGCGCATCCCCAGCAGACCGTACCCGCTGCCGGTGGCGGCCAGCCCGCCCGCCGGCTCACCACGGCCCGGGCGGGCGTTGCGCACCTCCAGCTCCACCACGTCGGGCAGGTAGCGCAGTTCGAGCGTGCAGCGCGCGCCGGGGGCGTGTTTGCGCACGTTGGTCAGTGCCTCCTGCGCTGTGCGCCGTACCGCGAGCCCCGCCTCGGCAGGGAGCGGACGCGGCGTCCCGGTGACGGAGAGCACCGCCCGCTCACGCCCGGTCAGCTCCACCAGGAACTCGCCGACCGGGGTGAACTCCCCGCGCAGGGCGGAGAGCGCCTGCCGGGTCTCGCCCAGACCGTCCAGCGCCATCCGCCGCGCGGCCACCACCCGTTCGCGGACCTGCTCCCGGTCGGTGCCCGCGTCCAGCATCAGCCGGGCCGCCTCCAGGTGGACGAGTTGCGCGGACAGGCTGTGCGCCAGGACGTCGTGGATCTCCCGGGCGATCCTGGCCCGTTCGGCGAGCGCCGCGCTCTCCGCCTCGGCGGCCCGCGCGGCCCGCTCCTGGGTCAGCAGCAACCGGGCGGTGCCACGTGCCTCGGTGTCCAGTCGCAGCAGGTAACCGAGCAGGGCGAGCCCGCCGACCGTGGCCGCGATCGCCAGCCGGCTCTCCCAGCTGGCCGCCGTGTAGCAGCCGAAGGCGGCCGCCGCCGTGGCCAGCGCGGGCACGGCCGGCAGCCGGACCAGCGCGGTCACCGCCAGCCCGCCCCAGACGAAGTCGGCCAGCATGTACGCCCGCCCCCACTCGGCGAGCCACGCGCCGCAGATCAGGGCGGCAGCGAGGAGGAGGGCGGGCCGCAGCAGCTGCGCCCGGCTGACCCGCAGGAAGGCCGCCGCCGACAGGACCGCCGCGGCCAGCCCGGCGGCCGCCGCCACCAGGCCCCAGCCGGCGTACCCGCCGCGCGAGTACGTCCCCCAGCCCACGGTGACGAGCAGCACCGTCCGGCCGATCAGCGTCAGGGCCCGCCGGGCCGGGCTCTCCGCGTCCCGCTCCAGTCCCTCGCGGGACGGCCAGCTGGTCCAGCTCGACCCGGACACGGGCGTCCCCCTCCTCGGTGTGGTCACGTACGGCCGGCCGCTCAGCCGGCCACGCCGGCGCGGTAAGGGCTCTCCAGGCTTCGTGCCCTCCAGTTCACCACGGCGGTCCGGACCACCAGCAGCGCGGCGAGGCCGAGCATGAGCCCGCTGCCGCTCTGGCGGACGTGCAGCGCCGCACCGAGGCCGTACAGGCCGATCCGGACGGCGATCATGCCGGCCCAGGCCGCCGCGGTCGCCCGGGTGCCCCGGGTCCAGAGCGCGCCGTCCGCGCCGCGCCAGATCCGGACGGTCCAGCCCCAGACGCAGCCCATCGCCAGTACCACCAGCAGCGAGGTGGCGGTCAGCCCGATCGAGAGCGCCCGGTGGGCCCCGTCGACCAGGCCCGGATCACGCAGCGCGAGCACGGCGAGGATCAGCGGCAGCACCCAGAACCGGCGCTCGGTGTCGAGTCGCTGCGGGCGCAGTTGGCGGCGCAGCACCAGGGCGACCACCGCGATGATCACGAGGATGTTGACGAGGCCGGTCATCGGACTCTCCGTCCCGACGGGGGTTCTGCTGACCTCACCGACGCTACGGATCCGGCGCCGCCCGGTGATCGGCGCCGGGGTGGACCGGGGGTGGAGCGGCACGGCGCGGGCCCTCCACCCGAGGGTGGAGGGCCCGGCGGCGCAGCGGTGTGCTCAGGCGTCGATGCGGGAACGGTCCAGGGTGGCCGCCGAGTCGACGATGAACTCCTTGCGGGGGGCGACGTCGTTGCCCATCAGCAGGTCGAAGATCTTCTCGGCCTGCTCCAGGTCGCCCAGGTTGATCCGGCGCAGCGTGCGGTGGCGCGGGTCCATGGTGGTCTCGGCCAGCTGGTCGGCGTCCATCTCGCCGAGGCCCTTGTAGCGCTGGACCGGGTCCTTCCAGCGCATGCCCTTGCGCTGGAACTCCAGCAGGGTGGAGCGCAGCTCGGCGTCGGAGTAGGTGTAGTGGTACTTCTCCTGGCCGCGCTTGGGGCTGGTGAGCTCGATCCGGTGCAGCGGCGGCACGGCAGCGAAGACCCGGCCCTGCTCGACCATGGGCCGCATGTACCGCTGAAAGAGCGTCAGCAGCAGGCACCGGATGTGCGAGCCGTCGACGTCGGCGTCGGCCATGAAGATGACCCGGCCGTAGCGGGCCTGGTCGATGTCGAAGGTGCGGCCCGAACCGGCCCCTATCACCTGGATGATCGCGGCGCACTCGGTGTTCTTGAGCATGTCGCTCACGGACGCCTTCTGCACGTTGAGGATCTTGCCGCGGATCGGCAGCAGCGCCTGGAACTCGGAGTTGCGGGCCAGCTTGGCGGTGCCGAGGGCGGAGTCCCCCTCGACGATGAAGAGTTCGCTGCGCTCGACGTCGTCGCTGCGGCAGTCGGCCAGCTTGGCCGGCAGCGAGCTGGTCTCCAGCGCGGTCTTCCGGCGCTGGGCCTCCTTGTGCTGGCGGGCGGCGACCCGGGTGCGGGCGGCTGCGACGACCTTGTCCAGGACAGCCCTGGCCTGGACCTTCTCGTCCTTCTTGGCGGAGGTCAGGAAGGCCTTGAGCTCCTTGGCGACCACCGCGGCGACGATCCGGTTGGCGGCCGAGGTGCCCAGCACCTCCTTGGTCTGGCCCTCGAACTGCGGCTCCGCGAGCCGGACGGTGACCACGGCGGTGAGGCCCTCCGTGGCGTCGTCCTTGGTGATGTCGTCCTCGGCGACGCGCAGGACCTTGGCGGCGCGCAGCGCCTCGTTGACGGTCTTGGCGAGCGAGCGCTCGAAGCCGGTGACGTGGGTGCCGCCCTTGGGGGTGGCGATGATGTTGACGAAGGAGCGCAGGGTGGTGTCGTAGCCGGCGCCCCAGCGCAGCGCGATGTCCACCCCGAGGGTGCGGGTGACCTCGGTGGGCGTCATGTGGCCGACCTCGTCCAGGACGGGGACGGTCTCCTTGAAGGTGCCCTCGCCGTGCAGCCGCAGGACGTCGCAGACCGGCTTGTCCGGCGCGAGGAACTCGCAGAACTCGGCGATGCCGCCGTCGTAG
Organism: Kitasatospora sp. NPDC050463; assembly: GCF_040655255.1. Lineage (NCBI taxonomy): Bacteria > Bacillati > Actinomycetota > Actinomycetes > Kitasatosporales > Streptomycetaceae > Kitasatospora > Kitasatospora sp. NPDC050463. Next base: position 105,956 of record NZ_JBFAJO010000012.1, on the reverse strand, counting down.
CGGAACGTCGACTCCTCGACCCCGTCGCTCTCGGTCAGCCGCTCGTCACGGACGACGATGGTCAGGCCGGGGACGAGGAAGGCGGTCTGCCGGGCCCGGTTGTGCAGGTGCTCCAGGGAGAGCCGGGCGTCCTTGAGGAAGATCTGCCGGTCGGCCCAGTAGCGGATCCGGGTGCCGGTGCGGGTCTTCGGCACCTTGCGGGTCTTGGTCAGACCGTTGGCGGGCTCGAAGGGGGAGTCCGGGCCTCCCTCGGTGAAGATGCCGGGGGTGCCCCGGCGGAAGCTGATCGCATGGGTGTGGCCGCTGCGGTCGACCTCCACGTCCAGCCGGGCCGAGAGGGCGTTGACGACGGACGCGCCGACGCCGTGCAGACCGCCGGAGGCCGCGTAGGAGCCGCCGCCGAACTTGCCACCGGCGTGCAGCTTGGTCATCACGACCTCGACACCGGAGAGCCCGGTCTTGGGCTCGACGTCCACCGGGATGCCACGGCCGTTGTCGCGCACCTCCACCGAGGAGTCGTCGTGCAGGACGACGTCGATGCGGTCGCAGTAGCCGCCGAGGGCCTCGTCGACCGAGTTGTCGATGATCTCCCAGAGGCAGTGCATCAGGCCCCGGCTGTCGGTGGAGCCGATGTACATGCCGGGGCGCTTGCGGACCGCCTCCAGGCCCTCCAGGACGAGCAGGTGCCGAGCGGTGTAGTTGGAGCCGTCGTCCCCGGCCAGCAGTGCGGACGGCACGGTCGTTTCGGCACTCACGCGGCACTCTCCTCGGTGAAGTTCTGTCTCATCGGTCACATCCGGGCACGAGCCGGAACGTCCGCCAGTGCAGCACACCGCACCGACAGCCGTTGCCACCGCGTGTGCAGGTCGCTCCGCTGGGTGCGCAGCACGGCGAGCCGGTCCCGCGCAGCTTGTACGCGCTGCGCGAACAAGTACCGCGCCGGATTCCGCGCACGGGAGCGCCATCTCCTCCCGGTACCAGCGGTCCTGGCGGATCGTGGGACCGGGCGCAGGCTCCGGAACTGCCGTTATGCAGGCTACCGGGGCCCAGGACGGGGCTTATGCTCCAACCCAGCAGAGGATTATGCTACGCGGACCTCGCACCCCGTCCCGATCGGGCGTTCGAGCGACAGGCGGATCCTGGGATTCGGTACGCATGAACCACCGGCCCCCGGGGCACGTCCTCATCAACACAGCAGAATCCTCAAAGAAGAAAAGCCACGAGCGGGAACGTTTTCGGCCTGGTTGGATGTTGACCCTGGTACGACAGCTCGTCGAGCTAGAGAAGAGGCGACGTGACTACTGTTCTGACCCCTGCGAGCCCGCTCACCGCGGCTGACCGCTGCGACCGCTGCGGCGCCCAGGCCTACCTGCGCGTCGTACTCGCCAGCGGCGGAGAGCTGCTCTTCTGCGCCCACCACGGCCGGAAGTTCGAGCCCGAGCTCAAGAAGATCGCCGTGGAGATACAGGACGAGAGCGGCCGGCTCAGCAACACCACCAACGCCGCAGCCGCGGACGAAGAGCGCTGATACCGGGCGCCACAGCAGCAGCAGGCCACGAGCTGTGTCCGGCCGCGCACCGCGCGCGACCGGTGAGCCGGGCGACAGGTCCCCCTCGGGGGGCCGGTCGCCCGGCTCTGCTGTTTCGGCCGCGATCGCCGTGACCGCCGCGTCCGGGCCGGACCGGTCCGCACCGCCACCGCCCGGTCCGGCCCGACGCGCTGCCGCCGGCGGGCGACACCGCGTCAGAACGTGACCACCCGACTACAGGACGGAGCGTACCGCGCCGGAGACCGCGCCGATGCGGGTGTAGACGCCCGGGTGGGCCGCCTCCGCGCAGCCCGTCCCCCAGGAGACCAGTCCGGCGAGGCGACCGCCGACGACCAGCGGCCCGCCGCTGTCCCCCTGGCAGGCGTCCTTCCCGCCCTTCTCCTCACCGGCGCAGACCATGCCGCGGGCGTCGAAGCGCCCGTCCGATCCCCCCGGGTAGGCCTGCGCACAGGTCTGGTCCGGGGTGATCGACACATCGACGCCACGGAGCGTGGGCGAGTAGTTGCCCGTGCCCGAGGTGTCCCCCCAGCCGTAGACCTGCGCCCGGTTGCCCGCGAGGTACGGTTCGGTCTCCCCCTGGCCGACCAGGTCGATCACGGGCCGGACGCCCTGGGACTCGGTGAGGGTGAGCACCGCCACGTCGTTCATGTTGGCGGCGAAGGCGTAGTCGGGGTGGATCCAGACCGCCTGGACGGGCACCTCACGCCCGGCCGAGCCGCGCAGGTCATCCCTGCCGACCACGACCTTCAGCCCCGGCCGCTCCACCCGCTGACCCTTGGACTCGTCGTAGAAGCAGTGTGCGGCCGTCACCACCTTGGTCGGGGTGACGAGCGCGCCGCCGCAGAACTGCCCCGAGCGGCCGTTGCCGAACTGCTGGCGGCTGGCGACCGCCACCATCCACGGGTGGTCGGCGGTGCTCGCACCGACGCCGCCGATGATCCGCCGCTGGGCCTGGGCCGGTGCGGCCGCCGGGCCGAACGCGACCAGCGTCGCCGGCAGCGCCGCGAGCAGGCCCAGGACGGCGGCCCGGTGGCGGAGGCGCACCGGCCGGGTGGTGATGGGCGCTCGTCCGGGTGGCGAGGCGACAGTTGGCAGGTCCGCGCGATCCGGGTTGGGCAGCACCGTGTCTCCAGTTGGCTCGGCAGCAGGCAACCGGCACAGCGTAGGTGATCGACTACGGTCTGCGACCGCTTCCCGCCGCACTGCCACCCGGACGAGCGACAACCGCCACCCGGACGCTGACGCGCCGACCGCCGAGCGGCCGGCCGAACACGTGAGAAGGCCCGGAGCACGGGGCTCCGGGCCTTCTCACGATGCGGATCGCCGGACCGACCGGATCAGATCCGGCACAGGTCCCGCTGGTCGCGGATCAGTCCAGGTAGTCGCGCAGCACCTGGGAGCGCGACGGGTGGCGCAGCTTCGACATGGTCTTGGACTCGATCTGGCGGATGCGCTCACGGGTGACCCCGTACACCTTGCCGATCTCGTCCAGCGTCTTCGGCTGACCGTCCGTCAGGCCGAAGCGCATCGAGACGACGCCGGCCTCACGCTCGGACAGGGTGTCCAGCACCGAGTGCAGCTGCTCCTGGAGCAGGGTGAAGGAGACCGCGTCGGCCGGCACGACCGCCTCGGAGTCCTCGATCAGGTCACCGAACTCGCTGTCGCCGTCCTCACCCAGCGGGGTGTGCAGCGAGATGGGCTCGCGGCCGTACTTCTGGACCTCGATGACCTTCTCCGGGGTCATGTCGAGTTCCTTGGCCAGCTCCTCCGGGGTGGGCTCGCGGCCCAGGTCCTGGAGCATCTGACGCTGGACGCGGGCCAGCTTGTTGATGACCTCGACCATGTGCACCGGGATACGGATGGTGCGGGCCTGGTCGGCCATCGCGCGGGTGATCGCCTGACGGATCCACCACGTGGCGTACGTGGAGAACTTGTAGCCCTTGGTGTAGTCGAACTTCTCGACCGCACGGATCAGACCGAGGTTGCCCTCCTGGATCAGGTCCAGGAAGAGCATGCCGCGGCCGGTGTAGCGCTTGGCCAGCGAGACGACCAGGCGGAGGTTGGCCTCCAGCAGGTGGTTCTTGGCGCGGCGGCCGTCCTCGGCGATGATCTCCAGCTCGCGCTTGAGCTTCGGAGCCAGCTTGTCGGCGGCCGAGAGCTTGTCCTCGGCGAACAGACCGGCCTCGATGCGCTTGGCGAGCTCGACCTCCTGCTCGGCGTTGAGCAGCGGGACCTTGCCGATCTGCTTCAGGTAGTCCTTGACCGGGTCGGCGGTCGCGCCGGCGACGGCGACCTGCTGGGCCGGAGCGTCGTCCTCGTCGTCGTCGGAGAGGACGAACCCCTGCGACTCCTCCTCGGGCTCCGCCTCCTCGGCCGCCTTGTCGCCGGGCAGCGCGGCATCCTCGAGCAGCTCGTCCTCGCCGCCGAGCTCCTCGTCGCCCTTGCCCGTCTTGCTGGCGGCGGTCTTCTTGGCGGCGGTCTTCTTGGCCGGGGCGGCGGTCTTCTTGGCGGCCGCCTTCTTCGCCGGGGCGGCCTTCTTCGCCGCAGGCGCCTTCGCCTCGGCGGAGAGCGTGCCCGTCCCCTCGGTGGTGATCTCGGCGGACACCGTGCCGAGCGGGGCAGCGGCAGCCGCGACCGCCGGAGCGGAGATGGTGGCACCGGGCGCGATGCGCACGGGGGGCTTGGTCGGGGCCGCCGGAGCGGCCGGGTTCCGGGTGGTGACCGCCTTGGTGGCAGTGCGCTTGGTGGGGCTCTTGGCAGCGACGCTCTTGCGCTTGGCACCGGCCGGCTCGGCCGCGCTGACCATAAGGTCCACCCCCTCCTCAATCAGAACCTGGTTGAGGCTGCGCATGACGTTCTTCCACTTGGTGACCGGGATCTGGTCCGCCTCGAACGCCTGGCGCACGTCGTCACCGGCGATCTGCCCCTGGGCCTTGCCCCGCTCGATGAGCGCCAGCAGAGCCGCGGACTCGGCGATCTCGGGGGGAAGCGAACGGGATGTGCTGGCCGACACGAACAACCTCTCGGACGATGAGTGGACTCGAACCCGTACCGGCCGCCCGAGCGGGCGGGGAAGGAAATCGCGCATCGGACGCGCGGTGTCGATTCCGACCGACTCGGGCTTGAGGACTGGGTTTGCAGGACGGCAGCAGCGCCGCAGACCAACACAGCATTCTGACATGTTGGGGTATTCCGGAGCTGCTTCCGCTCAGGACACATCGCTGCTACTCGTCAAGTGTTACGCATGGCCTTCGTGTCGCGGGTCACACCACTCGGCGGCCGCGGCCCGGGGCCGGCTTCCATCATCCCTCACTCGCGGGAAAGCTCTTGGCATGGGCCGGACATTGTCGGGGCGTGGCCTCCGTGGCGTGACGATCCGGAAAGTCACGGCGGGTCGGCGGCGGGGCTGCGGAGGTCGGGGGCGGCCGGTGGTCGGGGCGGCCGGCAGTCAGGGCAGGGCGGCCGGGAGCGGTCGGGCGGCCGGTGGCCGGTGGCCGGTGGCCGGTGGCCGGTGGCCGGTGGCCGGGCTCGCGGCTGCCCGCTCGCGGGACGGCGGGGCCCGGCGGGCGCGAAGAAGCCCTCCGGCCGCGCCGTGCGGTGCAGCCGGAGGGCCGGGTGATTCGCGGGCCGCTCGGTCGCCGGGTGGGCGACTCAGTGCTCCCGAGGGGCGGGGACGGACGGCTCGATCTCGGGGTGAACGGTGAGCAGCGCCCGCACGGCGGCCTCTCCGGCGGTGCCGTCTCCCGTGCCGAGGGCGTCCACCAGCCGGGCGTGCAGGCTGACCGAGGCCTCCGAGGGCCGCTCGCAGGCGGTGGACGGGCCACCGGACACCTGCAGCGCGCAGGAGACGATCCCGGAGAGGTGCTCCAGCATCCGGTTCCCCGCCATCTGCAGGATCAGGGCGTGCAGCTCGGCATCGGCCCGCGAGAAGGTGGAGAGGTCGGCCTGGGCGGAGGCGTGGCCCATGATCTCGATCAGCTCGACCAGCCGCTGCTGGACGTCCTCCCGGCCGTGGCCAGCGGCGAGCCGGGCGGCCAGCGGCTCGATCGCCCAGCGGAGCTCGAACAGCTCCCGGCGCTGCTCGTCGCGCTGGGGGCCGAAGGCCCGCCACTCGATGATGTCCGGGTCGAGCAGGTTCCAGTCGCCGACCGGGCGGACCCGGGTGCCGACGTTCGGCCGGGCGCTGACCAGGCCCTTGGCCTCCAGCACCCGCAGCGACTCGCGGACGACGGTGCGGGAGACCTCGAAACGCTGGCCGATCTCCTCCGGGACGAGCGGGCGGTCGGCGCCGAGGTCGCCCGAGACGATCATCTGACCGAGCTGCTGCACGAGCTGGCCGTGCAGGCCTCGGCCGCGACTGCTGGTGGTCTTGCGGCCGACCCGGGCCAGATCCGACTCGGCGCCCTCCCAGCGGGGCGCCGGCGGGGTCGGCCGGTCGGCGTACGAGAAGCGGTCCAGATCGCCGGCGCCGGGGGTGGCACCTTCGGCGGAACGGGCGGGGGTCATGGTGGGGTGCGCAAGGGTACTCACAGGTCCTTTGTCGGCGATCGGCGGGCGCAGCTTGAGAATTCTCGTGAAAAGCACACGAAAGGGTGATCGACCGTGACTGGATAATTGACTTCTTATCAGGAAGAACCGCACATTGCGGCCACTGCTGGTCGATCTTGGCAGACCGTCAGCGAAGGCCCGGGGCTCACAAGGGCCTTCCCGGGGGCCTTCCGGCCTTCGACGAGTCTCTCGAGGGCCTCCCGCGGGAGCCCCGCCGGCGTGCGCCGAGGGCGGCTCCGGGCACCCGTCCGTGGCCTCAGAGCGCCCGGCGCCGGGCCTGAACCAGCAGGGAGGCGAGCAGCAGTACGAACACGGGCGCCGTCACCGCCGCCAGCAGCGCGGGGTCGGTCAGCGCCGAACCGCTCTCCGCAACCCGGCGGTCCCCGCCGTACACCCATCCGTACGCCCACTCGACGCCGGACTGGAACGGCAGCAACTCCGTCGCGCGAGCCGGCCAGGCCGTACCCGTCTGCCGCAGCAGCAGCGCCACTCCGGACTCCAGCAGCGGCGGCAGCGCGCAGAGCAGCAGCACCCCGGCGGCGGCACTGCGGGTCAGCGAGGCCGTCAGCACCCCGGTCCAGCCCGCCACGACCACCAGCAGGACGAAGGCCAGCAGGGCGGCCGGCGCCCCGTGACCGACCACGAGCGCCGCCGGGGAGAACACCCCCGGCAGGTCGGCGAGCCCGGTGAGACCGGCCGAGGACAGCGCCTCGGACACCTGACCCGACAGGGCGGCCGGATCCGACCAGGCGGCCGCCTCCACGCCGTCCGGGAGCGCGAAGTGCACGGCCACCGTGTCGACCAGCAGGGTGGCCAGCGCCGACAGCCCGGCCACCGGGCCGATCACCACCAGCTTGGCGAGCAGCAGCCGCACCCGGCGCGGGTACGACACCTGCGAGGCGGCCAGCCCCGGGTGCCGCACCTCGTGGCCGTAGGAGAGCGCGCCCAGCACGCCGGCGCCGAGCGCCGCGAACGGCAGCGGGATCAGCGGCACGGTCGCCGTCAGCAGCCGCACTCCCGCCGGCCCGGCCAGCGGGCCGACGGGAGTCTGGGCAGCCAGCACCGCGGCCACCACGGCGTCGCAGAGCAGCACGGCGGCGAGGAGCAGCCAGGTGGAGCGGAGGCCGCGCAGCCGGCGCAGCTCGTAGGCCAGTACACGCACGGTTCACTCGCTCCGGTGGTCGGGGACAGCGGGAGTGGCAGGGGTTGCAGGGGTGGCCGTCGGAGCCGAGCGGGCGGGCGGCGCACCGGCGGCCGTCGCCGGGTCCAGCCGGCCGAGGCGGACGGTGTCAGCGGTCAGCAGGTCACCGGCGGCCGCCTCCTCGTGCCGGGCACGGGGCTCGGGGGCCGGGCCGCCGCCGGACCGGACGAGTCCGCGCAGGCCGTCCCGGAACAGGCGGTCCACGGCGACGGTCGGAGAGGTGTCCGCGGACTCGAGGTCCCCGCCGGTGGCGGTGGCCTCGGTGCCGCCGGTGGTCCCGGCGGCTTCCGGTTCGGGCCGGCGGGACGAATTGGGCTGCCGGGCCGGGCGGGGCGCGTTGGGCTGCCGGGGTGCTGGCCGGGCGGCGCGGGCCGTGACCGCCGACAGCGCCGTCGCGGCGGCGACGGTGCCGGCACCCGTGACGGACGAGGAAGGCAGCGCGAGAACCGGCAGAGCGCCCGCGCCCGGTGCGGCCGCGGCCGGCCGGGGCTCCGCCGCCGGCTCGGCCTCCGGTGCACCCGTCGCCGGCTCCGAGCCCGCCGAGCCGGCGACCCTCTCCGGCTGCGGCTTCGGCTTCGGCTTCGGCTTCACGGAACCGGCCGGGCGGGGCTCGGCCACCCGAGCGGACATGGGGCCGGCCGGGCGGGGTTCGCCCGGCGTCGACGTGACGTGGAACTGCCCCGAACGCCCCGAGGCCGTGGGCAGGGTGGCTCGGGGCGCGGGCTGCTCGACCACCCGGTCGGCGAGCTCGTGCAGCAGGATGCCGTGGCGGTAGGCGAGTTCACCGATCTCGGTGCGGTCGATCCCCGACACCGCCAGGCCGGCCCCGCCGTCGCGGCGCACCGCCGCGCCCTGGCCCGACAACAGGTCGGCCAGCCGGGCCATCTGCGGCCCGCGCACGGCGACCTCCGGGCTGAGCCGGGTACGGCAGAACTCCGCCACCGGTTGATCGGCCACCAGGCGGCCCTGGTCGAGCGTGATCACCCGGTCCGCGAGCAGGGCGGCCTCCTGCGGCGTACGGGTGGTCACCAGGACGGTTCCGCCCGCGACCCCGAACGAGCGCAGGAAGGAGTGGAACCACTCCACGTTGCGCGGTGACAGCCCCTCGGTGGGTGCGTCGAGGATCAGGGTGCCCGGGTCCCCGAGCAGTGCCGCGGCGAGGGCCAGCCGCCGGTGCATGCCGGGCGAGAAGGTGCGCAGCCGCTGCCCGGCCACGGCGGCCAGCCGGGTCTGCTCCAGCAGTTCGTCGGCCCGGCGGGCGGGGACTCCGGCGGCCGCCGCCAGCATCCTGAGATGGCCGACAGCCTTTCGACCGGGGTGCCCCGCGATCGCTCCACCGGCTCCACCGGCGCCGGGCAGCAGAACGCCGACCTCGCGCTCCGGGCGCCGGAGCCGACGGTAGGTGCGGCCGTCGAAGAGCGTGACGCCCTGGCCGCGTTCGAGCTCGAGCATCAGCCGCAGCGCGGTGGACTTGCCCGCCTCCTCGGGGCCCAACAGGACCGTCACCGCGCCCGGGCGGGCGTCGAAGGTCAGGTCGAGCACCGCCGGCGGACCGCCCCTGCGGTAGACCTTGGTCAGTCCGGTGATCTGGATCATCGCTGGCTGCTCCCGTGCCCTCGGCCGACCTGGTCTGCGCGGCGCGGACCGTGCCCGCACGGCCCCGCGCCAGCACATTAGGGGGCCGGAGCGGCGATTCCGGGCATTGCGGAAGCGGCGCGGGCCCACCGCCCGCGCACCTCACCCGATCAGGGGACAATCCGATCCTGCGACGGAGCCACGGGGGGCCGATCGGGCGCGGGACTTCGGGCACCGGGGGGTTCCGGTGCCGGGGGTGCCGATGCCGGGGGTGCCGATGCCGGGCGCTCAGGTGCCGGGCGCTCAGGCACCGGGAGTTCGGCACACGGGCGCGGACCCGCTGCTCCCGGCGCGGGACGGGCGGTGGCCGGGCGGGCGCGGCGTCTCAGGACTCCGGGCGCAGCATCGGCGGGTTGAGCACGGTGGCCCCGCCGGGGGTGAACAGCTGTGCCGGACGGCCGCCCTGGCGGGTGGTCGTGCCGCCGGAGGGCAGCAGGAATCCGGGCGTGCCGGTGACCTTGCGGTGGAAGTTCCTCGGGTCGAGCACCACGCCCCACACCGCCTCGTAGACCCGGCGCAACTCACCGACGGTGAACTCGGTGGGGCAGAAGGCCGTCGCCAGCGAGGAGTATTCGATCTTGGAGCGGGCGCGCTCGACGCCGTCGGCCAGGATCAGCCCGTGGTCGAAGGCGAGCGGGACGCCGTCGACCGGGCTCTGCCCGAGCAGTTCGGCGACCGGGGCCCAGCGGGCACCGCTGGCGTCGCCACCGGCCCGGGGGGTCGGCAGGTCCGGTGCCAGGACGAGGTAGGCCACGCTGACCACCCGCATCCGGGGATCACGCTGCGGGTGACCGTAGGTCGCGAGCTGCTCCAGGTGCGCGCCGGCCGTACCGGAACTCGCCGCGTCGTGCCCCGGAGCGGAGTAGGCGCGCAGGCCGGTCTCCTCGGCCAGCTCCCGGGAGGCCGCCTCGGCCAGGCCCTCGTCCGGACGGACGAAGCCGCCGGGCAGGGCCCAGTAGCCCTGGAAGGGAGGCTCGCCCCGCCGGACCAGCAGGGCGCACAGCGCGTGGTCCCGCACCGTCAGCACCACCAGGTCAACCGTGACAGCGAACGGGGGGAAGGCCGACGGGTCATAACGCGACATGGCGACGATCATAGTCGTCTCTCTGACGATAAGCACAGGCCCGCGCACCAAGCGTGCCGTGACCGTACGCGGCCCGAAGGCCGGTCGGGCAGAGCGGGCGGCCCCGCCCGACCGGGGCACGGTTCGGGCACCTCAGCGGGCGACCAGCTGGAGCTCCGCGGACGCCTCCTCGACCATCGCGACGCCGATCCGGCTCACCCGCACCGAGAACGGTTCGCCCGCGACCCGCAGCCCGGTCAGCTGCAGTTCCCCGAGCGGCGCCGTACTGGCCGGCCGGACCAGCACCCGCCCGCCCGGGACATCGGGGCGGACCCCGGCGAGAGCGAACACCGCGTGCACGGCTCCGGCCGCCGAGACCGCTGCCGGGTGGCAGGCGGCCGGGTGCGGCACAGGCGGGCAACCGGGGGCGCGCTGCTCCCCCGCGTACATCTCGGGCAGTCGGCCCTCGAAGTGGGCGGCCGCGCCGAGCAGGCCCTCCAACAGCGCACCGGCCTCGTTCTCGTGGCCGGCCTCGGCCAGCCCGGCGATCGCCAGGGCGGTCTCATGGACGCGCACCGCCCCGCTGCGGTGGCCCAGCGGATTGAACCGGGGCGACTTGGCGCTGAGCGTTCGCAGCCCCCAGCCGCTGTCCAGCTCGGGCGCGGCCAGGCGCTGGGCGAGCAACCTGGTCTGTTCGCGGTCGAGCAGGCTCTCGTGCCGGCCGCCGTCGGCGCAGAGACCCGGGTCGAGGAGGTGGACGAAGGAGGAGGCGACGGCGGGCAGCGGCTGGCCGCCCGGCACGAGGCCCGCCGCCGGGCGCCCGCCGGAGAGGTCGTCGATCCAGAACCGCTCGCGGAAGCGCCCCCGCAGCGCGGCCGCCCAGCCGCGCCACTCGTCGGCGCCGGGGCGGCCGAAGGCCTCCAACAGCTCGGCGCCGTGCAGTGCGGCCCGGTGCGCCTGGGCCTGGACCTCGGCCCGGGCCGCCACCGGATGGGCGGCGCGCTCCTCCACCGGACGGCTCAGGTCGGTGACGAAGCCGTCGACCAGGCCCTCCCGGAGCGCCCCGAGCGCGCGCTCGGCGGCCGGCAGCAGCTCGGCGACCTCGTGCCGGGGCAGGCCCCAGCGCCAGGCCTCGGCCAGCACCGTGACGAACAGCAGCGTCGCCTCGGTGGCCGTGCAGGTGGGCGGCAGCTCCGGGCCGCCGTGCCGCAGCGCCCCGGGCAGCAGCCCCTCGGGGTGACGGCCGGGCTGACCGGGCGCCTGCCGGCCCGGGCCGCCCTGGCCGGCGGCCCGCCCGAGCTGCTGACGGCGGGCCAGCGCGCGCAGGGTGCCAGCCGCCAGTCGGGTGCCCAGCGGGAGCGTCAGGCGGGCCGCCCAGAGCGCGTCCGCCGGGGCGAGACCGAAGCGCCAGGGCGCCCCGGAGGCCGGGTAGAGGTCGGTCGGGCGGTCCGGGTCGGCGAACAGCAGACCGCCGAGGGCGTCCAGCGCGCGCGGCACCAGCAGCTCGACCCGGTGGTCGTCGCTGCGGACCTCCGGCTCCGCCCAGGGCAGCGGCACTCCGGTGCCCCGGCCACCCGGCGGCCGCGGGCCGGGGGCGGTGCTCTCCAGCTCGGTGCGCAGCTCGACCGACCAGCGGGCGCCGGGCTGCACCTCCAGGTCCCAGCGCAGCACGCCGGCACCGGCCAGGACGGCGTGCGGCGACGGCTTGGCGCTGACGACGGCACTGTGGGTGGGACCGGCCCAGCGCAGCCCGGCGGACTGCACCTGTCCGGGCAGGTCCGGAGGCCGGTGTCCGGCGGCGATCTCGGCGACCGGGCCGAGGTCGGTGCCGAGGGCGATCTCCAGCGGCAGCCGGGCGGGCCGGCTGCCGGTGTTCCGGACGGTGACGGTCTCGACCCCGTCGGCGTGGCGCAGGCGCTCGACGGTGAGCGCCGGATCGGGATCGAGGTCGCCGGGGATCCGTACAGCGCCGAGGAAGCGGGCCTGCGCCGCTGTGGTCAGGGTGCCCTGGAGCGGCAGTGGCTCCATGCCGCCGATCCGCAGCTCCATCCGGGCCAGTACCCGGACGCCGGATCGGTAGAAGCCGTGGAGGCCGTGACCGCGCAGCTGCCCGTCCGGCCCGGAGGCGGCCATGGCGGGGGCGTTGACGCAGAGCACCGCGTGGTGGACGGCGGCGGGCTGCGGGCGCGGCGGCACCGTCGACCGGGCCGGGCCGCCGGGCACGCCCGCGGGTACCTGGTCGGGGCGGCCGACCGGTCTCGGCGCACCGACCACGCTCTCGGCCGGCATGGCCTGTGGTGGCCTTATGGCGGTCACCGGACTCTCCTCCCCTCGGCGGTCCGGTGGCCGGTGGGGCCGGTGGGCCGCGAGCATGCTCGATCGCGTGCTGATGATGTCTGGCCGGTGGGGGTTCCCGCCGGCGTTTCTGCCGTGTCTGGCCGTACCCGTCCCCGGGCCGTGCCATGCGACGCCCGGTGCCGCTGAGGCACCGCGCCGCCTGCTCCGGGCGCTCCGTGGCGCCCGGCGCTTCGTCATGACCCTCGTTCGGTCGCGCCGGTGACGCCGTGTCCCGATCGGCGCCCCGAACCCGCCGTCGACGGGTGCGAGGCGGCCGCAGCCCGTCCGCCGCCCGTCGGCCGGGCGGTGCGCCGGTCGTCTCGCCGTCCGGTCTCCCGGCCGCCGCCGTGCCGCGGCTCGGGTCTCGGCGCGCCAGGGCGCCGTCCGCCTCCGGGAGCCCGGTGCCCGTCCGGGCACAGTGCCCCCGGGGTGAACGCCGCCGACCGGCCACAGGTAACGCTCGATCTGTCGCTTCGGCCTGCCGCGCCGGAGTACCGGGCAGTCGTGCCGCCGCCACCGCCGGGCAGGCGGTGCTCCGGGCCGGTGGTGCTCCGGGCCGAACCGCGTGTGGCGCGGCCGTCGTACAGCCTCGCGCGGCTCCTCGGGCGGACGGTCGTGAACGGCAACCGTCGAACCCGTGTCCGACCGCCGCCAGGATACGGTGCGGGGGTTGCGGCGCCCGCACCGGCAACACCGTGAGCGGCGACGTGACCGCTGTGAACCAGACACATACCGAGGAGTTGCATGTCCACCGCCAGCCGGCTGCCCGGGATTGTCACGACCGACCACGTCTTCCGCCTGCCTCTCGACCACACCGCCTCCCAGGGCGAACAGATCGAGGTGTACGCCCGCGAGGTGGTGGCCGCGCGCCGTGAGAAGGACGACCTGCCCTGGCTGCTCTTCCTCCAGGGCGGGCCGGGCGGCAAGGCGAGTCGCCCGCTCGGCCGGGACGGCTGGCTGGAGCGCGCCCTCGACGACTACCGGGTGCTCCTGCTCGACCAGCGCGGCACCGGGCGGTCCACGCCCGCGACCCGGCAGACCCTCGCCCGGCGCGGCGGCGCCCGGGAACAGGCGGACTACCTGGCGTACTTCCGCGCGGACTCGATCGTGCGCGACGCCGAGCTGATCCGCCGCCGGCTGCTCGGCGAGGACAGGCGCTGGAGCGTGCTCGGACAGAGCTTCGGTGGCTTCTGCCTCCTCACCTACCTCTCGATCGCGCCCGAGGGGCTGCACGAGGCCTTCATCACCGGTGGCCTCGCGGGTCTGCGCAGCTCGGCCGACGATGTCTACCGGGCGGCCTACCCCCGGGTCGTCCGCAAGAACGAGGAGCACTACGCCCGCTTCCCGCAGGGCGTCGAGGCCGTCCGGCGGATCGCCGCTCACCTGGCGGAATCGCCCGCGACCCTGCCCGGCGGCGGACTGCTCACCGTCCAGGCGTTCCAGGCCCTGGGCCTGATGCTCGGCGGCGGCAGCGGCTCCTACAGCCTGCACTACCTCCTGGAGGAGGCCTGGGTGGAGGGCCCCGACGGGCCCGAGCTGTCCGACACCTTCCTGGCCGGTGTCCAGGCGAAGGTCTCCTTCGCCGAAGGGCCGCTGTACGCCGTACTGCACGAGCCGATCTACGGCCAGCAGTCGGTGGACCGGGCGGGCACCGCCTGGTCGGCCGAGCGCGTCCGCCGGGAGTTCCCCGAGTTCGACGCACGGGCGGCGTTGGAGTCCGGGGCTCCGGTGCTGTTCACCGGAGAGATGATCTACCCCTGGATGTTCGACACCGACCCGGCACTTCGCCCGCTGAAGGAGACGGCGGAGCTGCTCGCCGCCCGCACCGACTGGTCCGACCTGTACGACCCGGCCCGGCTGGCCGCCAACTCGGTGCCCGTGGTGGCGGCGGTCTACCACGACGACATGTACGTCGACACCGCCGACTCGCTGGAGACCGCCCGGGCGGTTCGCGGTCTGCGGACGTGGGTCACCAACGAGTGGGAGCACGACGGTCTTCGGGTGAGCGGTGGCAAGGTGCTCGACCGCCTGATCGCGATGGCGCGCGGCGAGGCGTAGCAGGTTCCGGCCGCCGGCTCGGTACGGCGGCGCGACCGGCGCCGGTCGGCCCGGACGGCCCGGACGACCCGGGCCGACCCGCGGACGGCCGAGCCGGGGGCCCGGGCCGCCGGGGCCGTCACTGCGCATACCGGGACCGGCCCGCCGAACCACGGGCGCCGCGACACCGGCTGCGCCCGTCCGCCGCGGCCTCCGCCGACGCCCAGGGCGAGGCCCGACCCAGCCGCAGCCTCCGGGCGGAGCGCACCCGGGCGGACGGACGGCCCGCGCCGCGGTCGGACGTCCGCAGCGGCGGCCCACCGCTCGGGCCGTCGTCGGACCGACCGGACTCGCCGGACTTCGGCCTGGCCCCGGCCGGGCGATCGGGGATCCGCCCGGCGGTACCGGCCGCGTCCGCTGCGGCCGCCGGGCCGGCGACGTCCGAGACGGTCGGAGCATCGGCCTCGGCCGCCCCCTTCCGGGCCCGTCGGCGGCGCGGCTTGGCCGGCGTCGGGCCCGACGGCCCCTCCGGCGCATGCTCCGGGTCACTGCCCGGGCTCCTCTCCGGGGTGCCGTCGGGGCTGTCCGCCGGCTCTCCCCGCGCCTCGCCGGAGCGACGGCTGCGCTCGGCCGCCACGCTCGCCAGCAACTCCTCCGGCGAGAGCCCACCGTTCAGCGACTCGTAGAGCAGCTGGGCCAGCAGGTAGGAGGGGGCGAGCCGGAGCGTGTGGGCCAGCACGACACGCGCCGTCGCGGTGTCCCCCGCGACCCAGGACGCCCAGGCCAGCAGGGTGAGCGGCGGCGGGGCACAACCGGTGTAGGGCGGCACGCAGCGCCTGGCCAGGAAGCGCCAGAGTCGCTGGGTGGGCGCGAGCTCCTCGGGCCGGACGTATTCGGCGGCCTGGTCCCGGATCCGCCGGTCCTGGAGGGCGATGAGCAACCGCGCCGCCCGGTGCTCGTCGAGCGCGCGCGAGCCGGCCATGAACTCGGCCACGGCCTGGTCGAGCAGCGCACTGCCCTGCTCCCGGGAGAGCGCGGGCGCATGCCCGGCTCGCTCGTCGGCCACGGCCCGCGCCAGCGCCAGGCGCTGCGCATCCGCACCGGGCGGGCCGATCGGAGCCAGCCCCGCAACGAGCGCCTTGCGACTCCCCCGTGGCGCGAGGCCGGCGAACGTGGCCGCCGCGGCCACCGGGCCCGGGCCCGGGCTGTGCCGGACCGGGTGGCCGGCCGGGTCGCAGCACCCCTCCCGGCGGCAGAGGAAGGACCACCAGCGGCCGGACGAGACGCAGAGCGACTCCTTCACCGCCACTCCCCTGGCCTCGAAAGCCGCCCGTAGCTCCTCCGCGAGCGGTCCGAGCCGGTCGAGCACCGGCGGGCCGTGCTCCCGGTCGGGATCCTGACAGAGGTAGAGCAGGACCTGGACCGGTCGGCGGTCCCGCCGCTCGGAGAGGCCGACGAGCAGCGAGGCCGTCTCGCCGGCGGCCGCCGGCCACTGCTGCGGCGACTCGGGGATGTCCAGTCGGATCACCCCGCCCTGGTGGAGATCCGGGCCCTGGAGCCCGACGGCGACGATGCTGTCGTCGGGGAAGAAGCCCAGCAGGTAGGGCAGCAGCTCGGCCATGTCGGCCGGGCCCCGCATGGTGACCGGCCGCCCGGTGGAGGCCGGGCCGAAGGGGGGTGCGATGCGTTCGTTGTTCATGACCGGAAGACTGCCGCAATTCGCGGGCGGCCCCGGAATTTCCCTTTTCCCTGTGGATAAAGCCCGCCTGTGGATAAAACGTCCCTCGTTCGGGGCATTCGGAGCCACTCTTCCGGGGGACATTCGGCCGCCGTTCAGCGGAAGAGCCGATGAAATGCACCCCCGAGCCACCCGCTCATGACCACCGCCGTTCGCCCTTTGTCGGCGGCTCGGGGTTACATGGACGGCATGCAGCAGCCGCAGAACCACACCACCGCGACGGCCGGCACCGGCAGCGCGACAGCCGCCGACCGCGCCGAGGTCCGGGCGCGGGCCGAGGCCGTCCTGCGCGAACTCGCCGGGCCCGCCGCCACCCTCCGCGACGACCAGTGGACGGCCATCGAGGCCCTGGTGGTCGACCACCGCCGGGCCCTCGTGGTGCAGCGCACCGGCTGGGGCAAGTCGGCCGTCTACTTCATCGCCACCGCCCTGCTGCGGGCCCGCGGCGCCGGTCCGACGGTGATCGTCTCCCCGCTGCTCGCCCTGATGCGAAACCAGGTCGAGTCGGCCGCCCGGGCCGGCATCAACGCCCGCACCATCAACTCGGCCAACACCGACGAGTGGGACGCGATCCAGGCCGAGGTCGCGGCGGGTGCGGTGGACATCCTGCTGGTCAGCCCCGAGCGGTTGAACAACCCCGACTTCCGCGACCAGGTGCTCCCCAAGCTGGCCGCCTCCACCGGCCTGCTGGTGGTGGACGAGGCCCACTGCATCTCCGACTGGGGCCACGACTTCCGCCCCGACTACCGCCGGCTGCGCACCATGCTCGCCGACCTCTCCCCGGGTGTCCCGGTACTGGCCACTACCGCCACGGCCAACGCCCGGGTCACCGCCGACGTCGCCGAGCAGCTCGGCACCGGCTCCACCGACGAACACGCCCTCGTGCTGCGCGGCCCGCTGGACCGCAAGAGCCTCACCCTCGGGGTGCTCCCCCTGCCCGACCCGGCGCACCGGCTGGCCTGGCTGGCCGACCACCTCGACCGGCTGCCCGGCTCCGGCATCGTCTACACCCTGACCGTCGCCGCCGCCGACGAGGTGACGGCCTTCCTGCGCGAGCGGGGCTTCCCGGTGGCCTCGTACTCCGGGCGCACCGAGGACGCCGAGCGCCGTACCGCCGAGGCGGACCTGCTGGCCAACCGGGTCAAGGCCCTCGTCGCCACCTCCGCCCTCGGCATGGGCTTCGACAAGCCCGACCTCGGCTTCGTGGTGCACCTGGGCTCGCCCAGTTCGCCGATCGCCTACTACCAGCAGGTCGGCCGGGCGGGCCGCGGCGTCGACCGGGCCGAGGTGCTGCTGCTGCCCGGTCGCGAGGACGAGGCGATCTGGCGGTACTTCGCCTCACTGGCCTTCCCGCCCGAGGAGCAGGTCCGCCGCACCATCGACGCCCTCGCCGAGGCGGGCCGGCCGCTCTCCACCGCCGCGCTGGAGCCCCGGGTGGACCTTCGCCGCGCCCGGTTGGAGACCATGCTCAAGGTCCTCGACGTGGACGGCGCGGTGCGGCGGGTCAAGGGCGGCTGGACGGCCACCGGGCAGAGCTGGGCCTACGACACCGCCCGGTACGCCAAGGTCGCCGCCTCACGCGAGGCCGAGCAGGCGGCGATGCGCGCGTACGCGGCGGCGACCGGCTGCCGGATGGAGTTCCTGCGGCGGCAGCTGGACGACGAGCAGGCCGAGCCGTGCGGCCGCTGTGACAACTGCGCCGGGCCGCTGCACACTCCGGAGATCTCCACCGCGGCGCTGGACGCGGCGCGGGCCGCCCTCGGCCGGCCCGGCGTCGGCTTCGAGCCGCGCCGGCTCTGGCCGACCGGCATGGACGCGTTGGGCGTGCCGCTCAAGGGCCGCATCCCGGCGGGCGAGCAGGCCGAGACCGGGCGGGCCCTCGGCCGGCTCTCCGACATCGGCTGGGGCAACCGGCTGCGGACGCTGCTGGCCGACCAGGCACCCGACGTGCCCGTGCCCGGCGAGGCGGTGGACGCCCTGGTGACGGTCCTGAGCGACTGGGCGCGCGGCCCCGGCGGCTGGGCCGGGCCCGCGACGACCGAGGGCGTCCGGCTCGACCGGCCGGTGGGTGTGGTGACCATGGCCTCGTCGACCAGGCCGCAGCTGGTCGGCAGCCTCGGTGCCCGGATCGCCGAGATCGGCCGGCTGCCCCTGCTCGGCCGGATCGAGTACGCGGCCGGCCGGCCGCCGCACGGCGCGCGCAGCAACAGTGCCCAGCGGCTGCACGCGCTGGCGGGCGCGCTCACCCTGCCGCCGGACGTCGCGGCCGCGGTCGCCGCGGCCGGCGGCCCGGTGCTGCTGGTGGACGACCTGGTCGACTCCGGCTGGACGGTCACCGTCGCGGCCCGGCTACTGCGCAAGGCCGGGGCGAGCGCCGTCCTGCCGCTGGTGCTGGCCGTGCAGGGCTGAGACGGGGGCCGGGACGAGCAAGGAGGAGGCGACGGGGCCGCGACATCGGGCGGACGGCGGCGGAGCGGGAGGTTCCAGGACCGATGTGCACCCGAATGGAGTAATGCCGGCGCGGACCGGAAGATCCACGGGCGCCAGCGGCACCGATCGGGGAAAGAGAGGGGTGACCTTGCGAAAAGTACTCCGCACCGGCCTTCGGGCGCGCTGGATCACGGCCCGACACGCCCTGAGTGGCGCTCGCACCGCCGTGGAATATATCCGGCAGAACGTTGGCTTTCGGGCGGCGTTCATCATTTCATCGTTGCCGCTCCACCCCATCTGCCCTGAGAATTGGACCGTACCCGGAACCCGGTCCGCTGGACCAGGCCTTCGGCGTACACACGTACCCGCGCGCCCGTGGGTCGGGAAGGAGGATCGTGATCAACGGTATCGGCCGAGGTCAGCATCCCCTCGTCCGGAGTTCGGCGCCCAGACGGGTATGCGACCTGGAGACGTGGGCTGCCTCGGGGATCCCGTTGCTGCACGACCCGCGCGAGTTCGTCCTGGAGCTGCACCAACGCCACCTGCCGCAGCCCGGCACGGTCGTGATCGCCGTGCTGGACGCGTCGCACAGGCTGAACGCCTCGGCCTCCTTCGCCCCCCGGCCGCGCCACACCGATGGCTGGCAGCACCGCAACGCGCTCCTGACGCACCTGCGCCAGGTCACCCCGCACGACCTGCGCCGGGCCATCCCGAACCGGACGGCCGTGCTCCTGCGGTGCCGGGAGGGCGCGGCGGGCTGGACGGCACAGGACGGTGCCTGGATGTGGGCACTGCAGGACGCGGCCGCCCTGCACGGACTGCGCTGCGGTTCGTACATCACGCTGGCCCCGGCGGGCTGGCAGATCCTCGGGGACGGCCGGAACGGCCGCACCCCGCACGCGGGTTCATGGGCCGACGGGCCGGTCCACACCGTGACCGAACTGCCGCCTCGCTCCGCGCTGGACGGTACGCGCGGACAGCGCCCCCTGCGCCAGGCCGAGCGCCAGTGGGCCCCCGCGCGGGTCGCGGCGATCGAACCGGGCCGGCGCACCGGCACCGCCTGAGGCGAGCACCCGGGACCTCGGGCCGCTGTCGCGAGGCAGCGGGCGGCGGGACGGCGGGCGGCGGAGTCGCAGACTGCGGGCGGCAAGGGGGGCGCCAAGGCGGGGGCGGCATGGGTCGGGCCCGGCACCAGGTGGCGCCGGGCCCGGAGGTCGACAGGTGTCAGACGGTCGCCGGACGGCCGGCCGGTGCACCGGCGGCCTCGGCGGCGGGGCCGGCGTTTCCGCAGACCACCAGGAGTTCGGCCGCCCGGCCGCGCGCCTCGGCGAACGCCGCGGCGGCACGGTCGGCCGTGCCGCCGTTGACGACCAGCACGACCACCTCGCGACGGGCCGGGCGGGTCAGCGCGGCGTCCGCGTAGAACACGTCACCGCCTTCGGCGAGTTGCGCCCAGTAGCGCTCCTCGCCGAAGGAGAGTTCGTGCCGCTGCCAGGGGTGCGGCTCGCCGACTGTGAGTACCAGGACGGCGCCCGGGTTGCGGCCGGAGTCCAGCAGCCGGTCGACCGCCTCGTCGGCGCGCTCCACCGCCTGTGCGGCGGTGGCGGCGAGGTGTTGGACCGCGATCTGCGGTGCGGCGGGCTCCGGGCGGCGCGGACCGGGCTTGGGGATCCCGGCCGGCCGGGGCTTCGGCCCCGGGCGCTCGGCACCCGGTGGCGCCGGCCGCGGAGGTGCGGGGCGTTGACCCGGCACCGGGGCCGGGGCGGCGGTGAGGGTCGACGGTGCGGCAGAGGTCGCGCTGCCGGAGGCAGGCGTACGGGGGGCTTGTGCGTCCGACTCGCGGGGGAAGGGAACGCCGGGGCCCGGGAGGCTCACGTGAATCTCCGGCTCCTCGGGGAAGACAGGCATACCCGGATATCTATCAAATGCCGGTCGAGCGCGCACGGGCGCCCCACCCATTGGGCACCCCGAACCTTCCGCCCCCACCCGGAGGACCGGCCGACGAAACGTCAGAAACCGAGCGTCAACTGCTCGTCGGCGGGTCCCGCCGCGCCCGGTCCGCCGGCACCGACCACGACCCGGGTCCGCTTCAGGTGGCGCCACTTGGGCAGCCCGTCCAGGTAGGCCCAGGAGAGCCGGTGCTGCTCGGTCGGGCCGAACTCCTCCAAGGCGGTGCGGTGCACCGGGGACGGGTAGCCGGCGTTGTCGGCGAAGCCGTACTCGGGGCACGCCTCGCCCAGTTCGGCCATCAGGCCGTCACGGTGCACCTTGGCGAGCACCGAGGCCGCCGACACGCAGATGCAGGACTGATCGCCCTTGATGACCGTGCGCACCCGCCATGGGCCGCCCAGGTAGTCGTGCTTGCCGTCCAGGATCACCGCGTCGGGCTCCACCGGCAGCGCCTCCAGGGCGCGCACGGCGGCCAGTCGCAGCGCCGCGGTCATCCCCAGCTCGTCGCACTCCAGTGCCGAGGCGTGACCGAGCGCGTACGCGGTGACCCAGTCGGCGAGGACCGGGGCGAGCGCCTCCCGGCGCAGCTCGGTGAGCAGCTTGGAGTCGGTCAGGCCCTCCGGCGGCTTGCGCAGTCCGGTGACGGCCGCACCCACGGTGACCGGGCCGGCCCAGGCACCGCGCCCGACCTCGTCGAGACCGACAACGATCTTGGCGCCGGCCCGGCGCAGCGAGCGCTCGACGGAGTGCGTCGGCGGGACGATGGGCATCGCGGAGTCCTTCGGCTGGGGCAACCTCCAGCCTAAGCCCCACCCGGAACCGCCCCCGACCACCCCGCACCCGGCCACCACGACCCGCTGCACCGCGACCGCCGACCACCGGCCACCGCCCCCGACCACCCCGGCCCCTCCCCCGCGCCCGCAGGGCCTCAGCGCCGCCGGGCCTCAGCGCCGCAGGGCCGCAGAAGCACGCGTCAGGTGCGGATCAGCGGCAGCAGGACCTCGTCCACCAGCTCGACCGCGAACTCGGACCCGATCTGCCGGCCGCAGACCTTGACCCGGTACATCAGCATCGCGGGCGCCACGTCGGCGACCAGCGGGGTGACCGCGCCGGGCCGGACATCGCCGCGCTCGGCTCCCCGCCGCAGGATCTCCAGGATGGTGGCCTTGGTCGGCTCGATCACCCGCTGGACGATGAATCCCTTGAACAGCTCGGCCTGCTCGTGATCCAGCTCGGCCATCAGTGCCTGCATGGCACCGCCCGACCGGGAGTTCATCGCCTCGGTGAAACCCTGGATGAGCAGCAGCAATTCATTGCGGGCGGACCCGAGGTCGGGGGCGTCGGAGGGCCGTGGCAGAGTGGAGTCCAGGGCGTCGACGACGAGTTCGACCTTGGACGCCCAGCGCCGGTACAGCGCGGCCTTCCCGGTCCGCGCCGCCCCGGCGATGCCTTCCATCGTCAGCCGTGCGAATCCGCCGGAGGTGAGCTGGTCGAGCGCGGCCGCGAAGATCGCCTGTTCCAGCTCCTTGCCCCGGCGGCGCATCGGTCGGGACAGGACCTCGGCGGCCGCCTTCACCGGGCAGAACGACGCCGGCCCGGGCATCGGGGCGACAGCCTTCGGCGCCGGAGCGGGCACGGGCGGGCGGCCCGCCGCCCGCTCCTCCACCGGCCTCGTGAGCTGCTCGTCCGCCCGGTCCCCGGCCCGGCCGTTCGTCCGCTCGGTCAGCTGCTCGGTCAGCTGCTCCGTCGGGCGCTCGACCGCCCGACCCCCCGACCGGTTCGCTGCCTGGCGTCGCACCAACTGATCCATCATCACCAACCTTAGAGAACGCTTGCGTTCACAATCTTGTCCAGGATATCGTCCAGATTAGTGAACGATCCCGTTCCTTCATAGCCTGCGGGACGCCGCAGGGCCGCACCGGACCTCGGGTCCACAGCATACGAAGCAGTAGCCAGCAGGGGGCACTAACTTGGCTATCTCCGACACGCTCAGCAAGAACTCTCCACCGCAAGGCAGCCAGGGCAGGAACAAGAGCATCACCCTGACCGTCATCGCCGCCACGCAGCTGATGGTCGTCCTCGACGCCACCATCGTGAACATCGCGCTGCCGCAGATCAGGGACGCGCTGAACTTCTCCACCACCAACCTGTCGTGGGTGATCAACGCCTACACGCTGACCTTCGGTGGCTTGCTGCTGCTCGGCGGCCGCGCGGGCGACATCCTCGGCCGTCGCCGGGTGTTCATCGCCGGCACGCTGCTGTTCGGGCTGGCCTCGCTGCTCGGCGGCTTCGCGCAGGACGGCGGCATGCTGCTGGCCGCCCGCGCGCTCCAGGGCATCGGCGGGGCGATATGCTCGCCCACCGCTTTCGCCCTGATCGCCACCAACTTCGACGAGGGCCCCGAACGCAACAAGGCCTTCGGCGTCTTCTCGGCGGTGGCCGGCTCGGGTGCGGCCATCGGCCTGCTGGCCGGTGGCGTGCTCACCGAGTACCTCGACTGGCGCTGGGTCTTCTTCGTCAACGTGCCGATCGCGGTCCTGATCGCGATCGCCGCACCGCGCTACATCGCCGAGTCGGAGCGCCGCGAGGGCCGTTTCGACCTGCCCGGCGCGCTCACCTCCACGCTGGGCCTGGTCGGCCTGGTCTACGGGTTCATCCGGGCCGCCTCGGACGGCTGGACGGACAGCGTGACGCTCGGCTCGTTCGCGGCCGGCGTGCTGCTGATGGCCGCGTTCCTGGTGATCGAGAACCGCACCGCGCAGCCGATCACCCCGCTGCACCTGTTCGCCAACCGCAACCGCACCGGCGGCCTGGTGATGATGCTCTGCCTGGCCGCGGCCATGTTCGGCATCTTCTTCTACATCACGCTCTTCGTGCAGGGGCCGCTCGGCTACAGCCCGTTGAAGGCCGGCGTCGCCTTCCTGCCGATCAGCGTGTCGATCATCATCGCCGCACAGGTCGCCTCCACCCTCCAGGCCAAGTACGGCCCGAAGCCGTTCATGGCCGGAGGTGCGCTGTTCGTCACCATCGGGCTCACCTGGCTGACCCAGATGGACGCGGACAGCGGCTACCTCGACGGGGTGCTCGGCCCCACGGTGGTGTTCGGCTTCGGCATGGGTCTGACCTTCGTCCCGGTCATGCTGCTCGCGGTCGCGGGCGTCGCCGGCGAGGACACCGGTGCGGCTTCCGGCCTGCTCAACTCGATGCAGCAGATCGGTGGTTCCCTCGGTCTGTCGATCCTCACCACGGTGTTCGCGCACTACGCGACCGCGGAGGCCAAGCTCCAGCTGCCCGGCTTCATGGCCACGGCCACGCCGGAGCAGAAGGCGGCGCTCCTGGAGAAGAAGGAGTTCCCCAAGGGCACCGCAGCGGCCAACGAGGTGCTCGCCCAGGGCATTTCGCACGGATTCATCGTGGGTGCGGTGCTCGCCGGGCTCGCCCTGGTGGTCGCGGTCGTCGTCATCAAGGCCAAGGCGGACGACCTGCCGTCGAACAGCGCCGGCGTAGCGATGCACTGACGCGGTACAGGTCGGGGCGGCCCGGGACGGCGGAGACCGACCCCGCCCCGACCGCGGAACGCGTGAGGGCCGGCCGGGAGCAGCGAGCTCCCGGCCGGCCCTCATCCGTCTGGGCACATCAGTGCACTTCACAGCAGATCACGGCGGATCACGGCGGATCGCCGCCGGTCGCCCAGGTCGGCCTGGATCAGAGCCAACCGACTCATGGCCCACCGACTCAGGGCCGCTCGATGCTGCCACCCTTCCAGAGCCCCGCCCGGTCACAGGCGTTGCCCTCCGACGACACCGCGTCCACCAGCGGACGCTCGGCGAAGATGCTCCGCGCCCGGGAGCCGGCGAGGCTGGCCGCGTACCAGGGCTTGGGCTCGCCGGCGGCGTCGATCCGCATCAGCTCCAGCGCGCAGGTCCGGTAGTCCTTCGGCAGGCGGTCCAGGGCCGGGACGGCGTCGAGCGAGAGGTCCCGGACGTTGCGCAGGTCGATCTGGTGGGTCCGCTCGTAGCGGGCCACGTTCTGTTCGGCGACGATCGCGTCCGGGCCCATCAGCCCGTACACCGCGGCGGTCAGCATGCCGCTGAGCACCACGGCACGCGGGAGCCACCCGGCCGAGCGGACCAGCCCGGCCGTGATCACCAGCAGGAACACGACGCCCAGCCAGACCTCGACCACCAGCACCCAGAGCCGGAGCCTGGTCAGCCCGGAGGCGTCGACGTAGAACCACATCCGGCCGAGGGCCGACGCGACCACCACGAGGGTGAGCAGGCAGAGCACGCCAAGCAGGACGCGGGCCAGCCTGCGGTCGCCCTCGGTGCCGCGCGGCGCCCAGCGCTTGGCCACGCCGACCACGACCAGGGTCAGGACGGTGACGGCCGTCAGCTGCCAGAAGCCCTGCCGGGCGTACTCGGAGCGGCTCATCCCGGTGTTGCGGATGATGGCGTCCCGGCCGCCGAGCACCACCACGGCCTGGACCACCGCGAAGGCGCCGAACATCAGGTTGAGCGCGACCAGCGGCAGCGCCCACTCCAGCCGGCCGCGCTCGCGGCCCGGCCGGATCACCGTACGGTCCCAGCGGCGCGGGCCCGCCGCGATGTGGGCGAAGCCCAGTGCGACGACCGTTCCGAGGACGAACAGCACGGCGCGCAGCGGGAACTCACCGAGGTCCAGGCTGGGGATGAGCCCCTCCAGGACGTCGGCCATGGCGGCGTCGGCGCTGGCGAACAGCGAGCCGAAGACGGCCAGCAGCACCCCGGCCACCACGACCGCCTTGAGGACCGGAGCCACCCGGCCGCGGCCGGGCGGACCGAGGACGCGCAGAGCGGCGCCGGCCCAGCGCAGGCCGGGCACGAACTGCCAGAGGATCCCCGGCAGGGCGAGCAGCACGCCCGCCCAACGGCGTCCGCCGTGCAGCGCGAGCGAGGCCAGGCCCAGCGCGCAGAGCGTCGAGAGCATCGTCGGCCAGCCGGCGTCGGAGAGCGCCGGGACGGTGAGCAGCGCGAGCGCGAGCACGCTCCAGAGCACCGTCCAGCCGCGCACCCGGCGACCGGCCGAACGGGCGGCCAGACCGGCGCCGACCGCGGCGGCCGCGCCGCAGATCAGCAGGTTGACGCCGAGTCCGCGGTTCAGCAGCCAGGAGACCAGGAGGCCGGTCACCAGCGCGGCCGCGAGCGTCCGTGGCGTGGCCGGGGCCTTGGGTCCGGGGTCGCTGGGGCGCAGCCACGCGAAGGGCTGCGGGCCCGGCTGGCCCGGCGCGCGGTAGGGGTTCGGGCCCTGGGCCGCTCCCGGTCCGGGCCGACCGGGAGCGGCCGGTCCGGGCTGCTGCCTCCCCTGGTCTCCGGGAGCGCCGTACGGGTCGGATCCGGACGGTCCGCCGGCCGGGGCGGGTGTGGAGTGGCCGGACATGGGTTCCCCCTCGAATGGTCTGCGGGCATGCGGAAGCCGCCCTTGGTGCAGTCCGCCGACAGGCGCCGGGGCGCCGCGACTGACGCCGACTGTAGACCATTCTGAACAAGTTCAAAAACATCGGGGCGCCCCTGTCACAGGGCTGTGACAGAGGCACCCCGGGGCCGGCCACCACCGTGGGGGCCAGGACCTCGACGGCCCGGGACCTCAGTAGGAGCCGTAGAGCGAGTACAGCAGCGTGTCCTTCACCGCCGGCCCGAAAGCCGCGGGCCAGGTGCCGAACGGCACCACCGCGTTGCTGTAGGCGCCCGAGCCGGTCGGGCCGGTCGAGTAGTTCATGTTGTTCACCGAGGCCCCGGTGCCGTTGCTGTTGTAGACCAGCCAGTACGCGGTGCCGGCGCTCAGCGTGAGGTCGGCCGGCAGCGTGTTCCAGGCGTTGGCGGTCAGCGTGCCGCTGCCGGTCGCCGCGACCAGCGCGCCCGGCGCGCCGCCCTCGTCGGTGTAGACGGCCAGCTGGTACCGGTTGTTCGGCGCCGCGCTGACCGGTCCGACGTGCACGCTCAGCGCGGTGAGCGGCACCGGCGACGACCCGGTCGTGATCCGGCTGCCGTTGAGGTGGTTCGAGTCGGTGTCGTCGATCAGCGAACCCACCACCGTGTTGCCGAGCGTCCTCGGCGCCGCTCCCCCGGTGGTGAAGGAGATCGCGTACGGGCTCGCCAGCGCGTTGCCGGAGGTGTCCCGCACGCCCTGGACGCTCGCGGTGTAGCCGGTGGTCAGCGCCAGGGGGGCGCTCGGCGTGAAGACCACGCCGTTGGCGGCGTCGTCGTACGCCACCGAGCCCGCGACGGCGGCGCCGCCGGCGGTGCGCAGGGTCACGGCCGAGGCGGTCACGCTCGCCCGGTCCAGCGGCTCGCCGAACGAGAAGCGCACCGCCGTACCCGGCGTCACCCCGGTGGCGCCGCCGGCCGGACTGCTCCCGGTCACGGCCGGCGGGGTGGTGTCGCGCCCGTACGAGGCGGTGTAGGAGCCCACCGCGCCGTCGAAGAACGCGTACGCCACGCCCTTGACCGTCTCGATCCGGTACGGAACGGCCCGGCCGCCCGAGGTGATGCCGGTCAGCGTGCCGGAGGCGGCGGAGACGGGCAGCATCGCGCGCAGCCCGTTGGCCCCGCCGGTGATGTCGAAGGTCAGCGCGCCGCCGCTCCAGGCGAGCTTGGTGAAGGCCGAGCCGTTGCGCCCGTCCAGCCAGGTGAGCATCTGCCGGCCGGAGACCACGGGGACGCCGCGCGCCTTCGCGGCGGTGATGATCGCGTCCGAGGCGGCCGAGGCGGCGAAGTCGGTGTGGATGTTGGCGGTCAGCGCCGCGTAGTAGCCCTTGCTGCCGTAGGCGGCGTCGAGCAGCGTGCCGATGGTGCCGGGGTAGGACTGGCCGGACTCGTCGGTCAGCTGGGTGGTGGCCTGGTACTCGTCGACCACGCTGCCGTCGGTGTCGGCGAAGCGCATGATCTGGGCGGTGCCGTTGAAGTAACCGGGGCGGTCCTTGGTGAAGTTGGAGGGGTAGAAGTAGTAGTCGGTGTCCAGCCGGATGCCGTTGGACAGCTTGGTCTTCGCCTGGGTCGCCCAGTCGTCCCACTCCACGCAGTGCGTGCGGCTGCTGGAAGGGCCGGGCAGCGCCGGGTACTTGGCCCGCCAGCGGGACAACTGGTCGCCGTAGTAGCCCTGCAGGGCGGAGGTGGTGCCCCACGGGCGGCAGTTGGTGGTGACGTGGACGCCCACCTCGAAGCCCTGGTCGGTGTAGGCCTGAGCCTGCGCCGGGGTCAGCGGGCCGTCGGTGTAGATGTACGAGGAGCCGCGCACGCACTCCCAGGCGGCGACGTTGCAACCGGGCGGGCTCTGCGCGATGTAGCCGTCCCAGCGGCCGGCCGTACCGCCGACGCCGTGGTCGTCGCCGGTCATCACCACCACGGCCTTGACGTCGCGCGGGAAGTACCAGAAGCGCGGCAGCGGCTTGCGGGCGGAGTCGATCAGGGTGATCAGGTTGGCCAGCAGCCGCTGCTGCTCGTCGGCGATCGGGATCAGCGCCTTGTCCAGGTCGTTCCAGTCCGGTTGGCCGCCGGAGCCGAAGAACATCTCGGAGGCCTCGTAGCCGTCCGTGCCGTCGCGCTGCTGGCCGGCCCACGCGGCGTTGCCCTGGCGGGTCTGCACCACCGACCTGGCCAGGTCGTAGCTGAAGGCGGCGGCCCGCCCGCTGCCGGCCGTCCGCAGGGTGACGGCCGGGTTGGCGGTCGCGGTGGCGGCGTCGCTGTACAGGGCGGCGACCGCGGTGGCGCCGCTGAGCGTGTAGAGGTCGGCGGCGCCGTGGTAGCCCATGGTGTCGCCGGTGATCCCGGCGCCGGGGGCGGCGGAGGTGTCGACCTTGAGGTAGGCGTCCGCGCGGGTGCCGGTGGCCGGGGTGAGGCCGAACAGCGGCGCGAGCTGCTTGTCGGGGCGCATCGCGACCAGTCGGCCGCCGTCGTTGGTCCAGGTGGTGAACAGGGCCGCCTGCGCCGCGGTGAGTGGCGTCTCGCCCAGCAGCGCCACGTCGGAGGCGGCCAGCAGTGAGCTGGTCACCGCCGAGATGTCGACCGTGCGGTAGTGGTTGAGACCCTCGGCCTTGAGGATCTCGGCCAGGTAGCGGGTGTACGGATTGGCCTGGCTGGTGACCAGCAGGATCGGGCCCTCACCGCCGGGGCCGGCACCCGGCGACGGGGGTGGCGGGGCCTGCTCCGCGGTGTAGGTCGCGTAGATCGAGAAGCTGAGACCGCTGGACGTGACCGCTCCGAAGTCGGCGGGCCAACTGCCGTAGGTGTGACCGCCGTTGCCGTACACACTGGTACCGCCGGGGCTGTAGCGCAGGTTGTTGACGGCCGCGCCGGTGCCGTTGCTGTTGTAGGCCAGCCAGTACGCGGTGTTGGCGGCGAGGGTCGCGGTCAGCGGCACCGTGTTCCAGCTGCCGGCGGTGAGCGTCGCCGCGGCGCTGCTCGCCAGCAGGGCGCCCGGACTGCCCCCGTTGTCGCGGTAGATCGCCGCCTGGAACCGGTTGTTCGGCGCCGCGTCCACCGCGTCCACGTAGACGCTGATGCCGTCGACCGTGCCGCCGGCCGCGCCGGTGACGTACCGGGACGCGTTCAGGTGGTTCGAGTCGCCCGAGTCGGTGGACGGACCGACCGCCGTACTGCCCAGCGTCGCCGTGGCGGCCGCCGGCGCCGGAGCGGCCGCCGGTGCCGGAGCGGCCGCCGGTGCCGGAGCGGCCGCCGCCGCCGCCGTGATGAGGGCCGCCAGCAGGCCCCCGACCCTGCCGCGCCGTCCGACGCCCGCACGCCTGCCTGCACCTGCCATGACCGCCCCCCAAGCGCTTCGGCCAACTGCCCCTATCGGTGTACCGGTTCGGCGCCGACCGTGTCCACGGAACCGTCACATCCCGTGTCGATCGGGACTATCCCTTGACCGAACCGGCCAGCAGACCGCGGACGAAGTACCGCTGGAGAGCGAAGAAGACCGCCAGGGGCACGACGATCGACAGGAACGCCCCGGCGGTGAGCAGCTCCCAGCGCCCGCCGAAGGAGCCGGAGAGCTGCGCCAGCCGGACGGTCATCGGCGCCACCTCGGGGGTGCCGCCGGCGAAGGTCAGCGCGACCAGCAGGTCGTTCCAGACCCAGAGGAACTGAAAGATGGCGAACGAGGCCAGCGCCGGCGTGCAGAGCGGGAGCACGATCGAGCGGAAGATCTTGAAGTGCGAGGCGCCGTCCACCACCGCCGCCTCCATCAGGTCCCGCGGCAGTTGGGCGATGAAGTTGTGCAGCAGGAAGATCGCCAGTGGCAGCGCGAACATGGTGTGCGCCAGCCAGACCGGCGCGTAGGTGCCCTTGAGGTCCACCGCCGGGACCACCGTCATCGAGCCCAGGTGCGCGCCGCCGGAGAACAGCCGCAGCAGCGGGATCAGCGCCATCTGGATCGGCACCACCTGGAGCGCGAACACCACGAAGAACAGCGTGTCGCTGCCCCGGAACCGCACCCAGGCGAGGCCGTACGCGGCCATCGCCGCCAGCACCAGCGGGAAGAGCGTCGCCGGGACGCTGATCGCCAGCGAGTTGACCAGGAAGGGCATCAGGCCGGTGGAAACGCCGGACCCGCCCTCGAACAGCACGGTGTGGTAGTTGGAGAGGCCGAGGTCCGGGTGGAGGAAGACGTTCCACCAGCCGTCGGCGGTGACGTCCTGCTTGGGGCGCAGCGAGGTGGCGAGCAGCCCGAGGGTGGGGAGGGTCCACAGGACGGTCACCGCGATCACGAAGACCGAGGCGAGCGGGTTGGTGAAGGCCTGCCGGACCGGACCGCGGCGCTCGCCCAGCGACGGGCGCCCAGCCGGTGCCCGGCGCTCGCGCCACGGACGCCGGGGGGCGGGGATCGCACGCCGGTCGGCGGCGGCCGGACGCCGGCCGGACGTCGGACGGTGCTCGCTCATCGGACTCCGCGCTCCTTCCGCAGCTGGACGATGTTGTAGGCCACCAGCGGCAGTACCGCGAGGAAGAGGATCACCGCGAGCGCGCTGCCCCGCCCGGTGTTGAACTGCACGAAGGACTGCGAGTACATCTCGTTGGCCAGCACCTGGGTGCCGAAGTTCCCGCCGGTCATGGTGCGGACGATGTCGAAGGCCTTGAGCGTGGTGATCATGACCGTGGTGAGCACGACCACCACCGTGGTGCGGATCATCGGCACCGTGACGTACCAGAACAGCCGCACCCCGCCCGCGCCGTCCAGGCGGGCGGCCTCGGTGACCTCGTCCGGGATCGCCTTGATGGCCGCCGAGAGGACGACCATCGCGAAACCGGTCTGCACCCAGACCATCACCGCCATCAGCAGGAAGGTGTTGAGCGGCTGGGAGAGCATCCAGTTCGGCGGATGCTCCCAGCCCAGCGTGATGGCGAGCTGGCTGAGCAGGCCGATCTGCGACTGGGCTGCGTCGCGCGACTCGTAGACGAACTTGAAGATGATCGAGGCTCCGACCAGCGATATGGCCATCGGCATGAAGATCAGCGACTTGTACACCGCCTGGCCGCGCATCCGGTCCACCAGCAGTGCCAGCACCAGCCCGAGGCCGGTGGCGGCGAGCGGCGCCACCACGAGCCAGAGCAGGGTGGTGACCAGCACCTTCTGCACCGAATCGGTGGTGAACGCCCAGCCGAAGTTCTCGCCGCCGACGAAACGGCTGCTGTCGTCGTCGTAGAGGCTCAGGTAGACGGTGCGCATCAGCGGGGCGACCAGGCCGACGAGCAGCAGCAGCACCGCCGGGCCGAGGAAGACCGCGACGGCCAGCGGACGGGCGATCCGGCCCGAGGCCCGCCCGGCGACCAGGAAGACCAGCAGCAGGATGCCCAGGAACCCGGCGACGGCGCCGAAGCTGTTGCCGAACTTGACTGCGGCGTCGCCCCAGGCGCCGTCGGCGAGCGCGGTGGCGGTGAGGGACATGGCTGCGCGTCCTTTCCCTGCCGTGGGCAGAGAGGAGGGGCGGGCGGTGCGGGTGGGTGGCCCCGCACCGCCCTCGACAGGTGGTCCTGGCGGTCGGAACCGCTACTGCGGCCAGGCCGCGTCGATGTCGGCGGCGGTCTTCTGGACGGACTGGCCCTCGGCGAACCAGGCGGTCAGCGACTTCCACTCCTGCCCGGCGCCGACCGCGGCCGGCATCAGGTCCGAGCCGTCGAAGCGGAAGGTGGCCGCCGGGTCGGTGAGCGCGTCGGCGGAGAGCCGGTCGATCGGATCGGTGTACAGGGCCTTGTCCACGCCCTGGTTGGCGGAGACCCAGCCGGAGGCGGTCCTCACCCGGCTGCTCGCCCAGTCCGAGCTGGACAGGTAGTTCTGCACCGCCTGCACCTCGGGCCGGCTCGCGAACGCCGTCAGGAACTCCCCACCGCCCTCGACCGGGCTGGCCACCTGCGGGTTCACGGCCGGCAGGCGGAAGGCGAAGATGTCGCCGTCCGGGCCGACCTTGGTGTCCTTGGGCCACTGCGCCTTGTAGAAGGACGCCTGCTGGAGCAGGAAGCACTTGCCGGTGAGGATCGGGGCGCCCGCGTCCTGGAAGGTCGTGGTGGCGATCGACTTCACGTCACCGTAGCCGCCGTTGACCCAGGCCGGGTTCTGCATCCAGTCCGCCACGGTCCGCATCGCGGTGATGATCTTCTCGTCGGAGAACTTCACCTGGTGGCTCACCCACTGGTCGTACACCTCGCCGCCGTGCGTGCCCAGCACGACCTCCTCCAGCCAGTCGGTGGCCGGCCAGCCGGTGGCCGTCCCGGAGGCGATCCCGCCGCACCAGGGCTTTCCGGCACCCGCCTTGGCGATCCGGTCGCTGAGCGCCATCAGGTCGGCCCAGGACTGCGGCACCTCATAACCGGCCTGCTTGAACGCCTTGGGCGAGTACCAGACCAGCGACTTCATGTTGGCGCTCATCGGCGCCGCGTAGAAGGTGCCGTTGACCGAGCCGTAGGTCTTCCAGACCGGGCTCCACTTCTCCTGGTTGGCGACGGTCTGCGCGGGGGGCTTGGCCACCTTGCCGCTCCTGACCATCTGGGCCAGCAGGCCGGGCTGCGGGATGATCGCGAAGTCCGGGGCGTTGCCGCCGCTCACCCGGACCGGCAGCTGGGACTCGAAGTCGTTGGAGCCCTCGTAACTGATCTTGATGCCGGTGCACTTGGCGAACTCGGCCCAGGACTTCTCCAGATTGTCCGACTCCGGGCTGAGGATCGAGGCGAAGACCGTCACCGTGCTGCCGGAATGCCCGGCGTAGGGCTGGTACTTGGCGCAGTCACCGGCCAGGGTCCCGCCCCCGCCGCCCGAACCGCCGTCGGAACTCGAACTGTTGGAGCAGGCCGCGGTCAGCGCCAGCGCCGCCAGTACGGCGGGCACGGCGGCCAGGCGACGGGACCTCGCGGACGGCGCGGACGGGGTGGGGGTCAATGCGGTCCTCCTCGCCAGGGCGCACTAGCGCCGGCAGTACGACAGAACGACATTGCGCTGTACCGGAGATCGACATGGACGCGGCGGGCGGCCGGTTTGACGACGTTAACGCAGCAGCCACCCTCCGCCAAGGTCCGCGTTCGACCTTCATTCGGCACGTGCCCCAGTTGTGACCCGGGCGCACCGGACCCGACCGGCCCGTCGGAGCCTGTCGGAGCCCGTCAGAGCCCGTCAGAGCCGGTCGGAGCCGGGCCGGGCTGCGGTGAGCTCTCAGTGCAGCCGGACCGGCAGCTCCCGCAGCGAGTTCACCACCAACGAGGGGCTCGGCCGCAGCTCCTCGTCCGGCACCGCCAGGGCCAGCTCCGGGAACCGCTCGAACAGCGCCGGCAACGCGACCCCCGCCTCCAGCCGGGCCAGCGGCGATCCCGGGCAGACGTGCGGACCGTGACCGAAGGACAGGTGCCGGCTCGGATCCCTGGTGACGTCGAACAGCTCGGCGGTCACCCCGTGCTGCGCGGGATCCCGGCCGATCGCGTTGTACGAGATCAGCACCGGCTCGCCGTGGGGGATCACCACCTCACCCACCTCGACGTCCTCGGTGGTGAAGCGGAACAGGAAGTTGCTGGTCGGCGGCGTCCAGCGGAGCGACTCCTCGACCACCGCGTCCCAGGAGACCGTGCCCGCGCGGACCAGCTCCAGCTGGTCCGGGTGAGCGAGCAATGCCCGGACGGCGTTGCCGATCAGATTGACCGTGGTCTCGTGGCCCGCCGCGATGATCACCCGCAGGGTGGCCGCCGCCTCCGCGTCGCTCAGCGCCCCGCCCTCGGCGTCCGCCGCCAGCAGCACGCTGGCCAGGTCGTCACCGGGCTCCGAACGGCGCTTCGCCACCAGGTCGTTGACGAAGGCGTTCAGTCCGGCGATGGTCGCCTGGATGCCGTCCGGGTTGGGCCGGATGCCGAAGAACTGCTCGTAGAGGTCCCGCAGCAGGGCGTGGTCGGACTCCGGGACGCCCAGCAGCGAGCAGATCACCGTCATCGGCAGCGGAAAGGCGAAGACCGACTTGAGGTCCACCACCCGCTCCCCGGCCGCCAGCGCGTCCAGGAGGCCGTGGGTGATCTCCTCCACCCGTGGCCGCATCAGCTCCACCCGGCGCGGCGTGAACGCCTGCGCCACCAGCGTCCGCAGCCGCCGGTGCTCGGCGCCGTCGGTGGTCACCATGCTGGGGCCGGGCACCGCCAGGCCGATCAGCGGCCACGTCCTCGGCACCTCGCCGCGCTGGTAGGCCGCCCAGTGCGCGGCGTCCTTCACCAGCCGGGCGTCGGTCAGCAGCTCACGCGCGGCCGCGTGCTGGGTCACCGCCCAGGCGGCGACGCCGCCGGGCAGCTCCACCGCCACCGCCGGGCCGGCGGCGCGCAGCAGGGCGCCCTCGGCGGCGTTGTCGCGCGCCAGCGGGTCGAGGGCTATCGGGGCGGTCATGGGCACGACTCTCCTTGGTTTCCTGGCACTTCTCCGGCCGGGCGCGACGTGGTGGGGTCGCGGTCCGGGCTCAGACCGCGTATCCCGGGGTGAACGACACCGGCAGGGCCATCAGCCCGCGCACCCACGCCGACGGCCGCCACACCAGCGCGTGCTCGGCCACCGCCAGCCGCAGGTCCGGAAGCCGGTCCAGCAGCACCTCGATCGCGGTGGTGGCGATCACCTCGGCCGCCTCCTGCGCCGGGAACGGGCAGCCGTGCTCGCCGTAGGAGTAGCTCATGTGCGCCCGGTTGCCCTCCGCCGGGCTGCCGTCGGGCTGGCGCACCGACGGGTCCGCGTTCGCCCCCGCGAAGCCGAGCAGGATCATGTCCCCCGCGGCGATCCGCTGTCCGCCGAGCAGGGTGTCCCGGACCGCCCAGCGCCCGGCGAAGATCTGCGTCGGGGTGTCCTCCCAGAGCGCCTCGTTCAACGCCTGGTTGATGCTGCGCCGGCCGCCGGAGAGGGAGGCGGCGAACCGCTCGTCGGTGAGCATCAGCCGCAGCGCGTTGGACATCCAGTACGAGCAGGGCTGGTGGCCGGCGATCAGCAGGACGCGCAGGTCGCGCATGACCTCGTCGTGGTCCAGGCCCGCCTCGTGCAGCAGCATCCGGGAGGCCAGGTCGTCGGACGGGTGCTCGGCCTTCTCCCGGACCAGGTCGAGCATCACGCCGAGCAGCCGCTGCGCACCGGCCGGGGCGTCCGGTCCGCCGTCCAGCATCGCCAGCAGCCCGTCGATCAGGACGGGCGCCTGCTCCTCGCTCAGTCCGAGCAGCCGGCAGAGCACCAGCAGCGGCATCCGGTGCGCGTACTCGGCGACCAGGTCCGCCTCGCCGCGCCCGGCGAACCCGTCGATCAGCCGGTCGGCGATCTCCTCACAGTGCTTGCGCAGCTCGTACGGGTCGACCGCGGCCAGCGCGTCCGTGACGGCCCGGGAGCGGCGCACGTGCTCCTCGCCCTCGGCATACAGGATCGACGGCACCGGCGCCATCATCGGCCGCAGCGGCCAGTCCTCGGGGATGCTCTCCCAGGCGTTCCAGCGGGCGGAGTCCCGGCCGAACAACTGCGGCTGGCCGGTCACCAGTTGCAGCTCGCGGTAACCGATCACCAGCCAGGCCGGGACCCCGCCGGCCAGCTCGACCGGGGCCACCGGACCGTGGGCGGCCCGCAGTTCGCGGTAGAGCTGGGACGGGTCGGTCTGGAAGCGCGGCCCGTACAGGGGGGTGGCGCCGGCGTGCGCCGGGCAGCCCGGCGGCGGGGTGGCGGCGGGCTCGGTCACGGGGTGCTCTCCTCGTACGGGAACGGGTCGGTGGGACCGGCGGCGGACCGGGCGAACGGCGGTGCGGCGTCCGGCCGGGCGGGCGGGCGCCCGGCGTCCGGCTCGGCCGGGTCGTCCTCGGCCCCGACCGGCACTGCGGTGCTCGCGGCCTCCACCCGGGCGGCCAGGTGGCGGACCAGCTCGATCAGTACCTGCTTGCTCGACTCCCGGTCGCGCGCGTCGCAGTCCACCAGCGGCACCTCGGCGGGCAGGTCGAGCGCCGCGCGGACCTGCTCCAGGGAGTGACTCGGCTCGCCGAAGTTGTTGCGGGCCACGATGAACGGCGTGCCGTGGTGCTCCAGCCGGTCGATGGCGTACCAGGACTCCTCCAGCCGCCGGGTGTCCACCAGGACGACCGCGCCGAGCGCGCCGCTGAACAGCCGGTCCCAGAGGAACCAGAAACGTTCCTGTCCCGGCGCACCGAACAGGTACAGCACCTGGCTCGCGGAGAGCGTGATCCGGCCGAAGTCGAACGCGACCGTGGTGGAGCGCTTGCCCCAGGCGCCCGAAGGGTCGTCGATGCCCTCGCCCGCCTTGGTCATGGTCTCCTCGGTGTTCAGCGGACGGATCTCGCTGACCGCACCGACCAGGGTGGTCTTGCCGACGCCGAACCCGCCGACCACGACGATCTTCAGCGCGTTGTCGGCGGTACCGCGCAGCGGGGTGCGCCGAGCCGCGGGCGCCGCGGAACCGGCGGCGGGGGAACCGGTGCCAGCGGGGGAACCGGCCCGGGCCGTGGGGTTCTCAGAGCTGTTGGAGTCCATGCAACACCTGCTTCAGCGTGTCGAGATCGGGCAGCCGGGCCTTGTGGGGGGCGAACCTGGGGTGCCGGGCGGTGACCGCCCCCGTCTCCAGCAGGTCGCCGAGCAGGATCTTCACCACCGAGACCGGCAGCGCCAGCTCCGCGGCGACCTCCACGACGGCCGTCGGGGCCTCGCACATCCGCAGGATCCGGGCGTGCTCCGACTGCATGCCCGGGGCCGGCTCCCGCTCGGCGACGATCAGGGTGACCAGGTCGAAGGCGTTCTCCGGGGAACGGCTGCGGCCGCGGGTGATGGTGTAGAGGCGGTCCGGGTCGTCGTCACGGCCCGGCAGGACCGGCCGCCCGTTCATACCCGGGCGCTCTCTTGTGCCACCGCGCCCGCATCCGCCCCGACTCCCGCGTCGTCGCGGGCCGGGGCACTGAGGTGGACGCCGATCTGCTCGATCAGACCGTGCATGTTGTGGCCGACCACGCCCACGTCCGCCTCGTCATCGGTGACCACGGCGAGGTGGGCGCCCTCACCCGCAGCCACGATGCAGAGGATGCCGCCGTGGAACTCGGTCATCGACTGCCGCACACCGCCGCTGCCGTCGCCGAACTCGATCGAGGCGCCGTGCGCCAGGCTCTGCATCCCGGAGGCGATCGCGGCCAGCTGGTCGGCCTGATCGGCGCTCAGCCCGGCGGTGTGGCAGAGCCGGAGGCCGTCGGCCGAGAGCACCAGGGCGTGCCGGGCACCGGGGGTGGCGGTCAGCAGGTTCTCCAACAGCCAGTCGAGGTCACGGTCGATAACGCTGCTCATCAGGAGTCCTTCTCGGTGACGGGGGAGGCGTCGGGCGTGGTGTCCGTGGTCGGCGTGGTGTCCGTGGTCGGTGCGGGCTCGGCGGCCGGTGTTCCGCCGTTCCCGGCCTGCTGGGCGGCGCGCCGGAAGGCGCCGAACCGGGCGGCGGCGCTCACCGCGTCGGTGCGTCCGGGCTTGGCGGCGGGGGCCGCCGAGGTGGTGGCGGTGGCGAGCGTCTGCCCGCGGCGGCGCTGCGGCAGACCGCTGTCGGTGATCTGCGCGGGGGCGGCGGCAGGGGCCGGAGCGGAGGCAGGCGCAGGGGCCGGAGCCGAGGCGGCCGGGGCAGGCGTGAGCGCCGGGCGGGACGGCGTCGCCGCCCGGGCGGACGCCTCTACCGGCCCCGGCACGGGGGCCGGAGCGGGGTGCGTCACCAACTGCTGCGGGATGAGCATCACCACCCCCGTGCCACCGCGCGCCGACGGCCGGAAGGAGATCTGCAACCCGTACTTGCGGGCCAGCGCGCCGACCACCGCGAGACCGAGCCGGGTCCCCGCCGTGAGCGTGGTGAGGTCCAGGGGCTCGGCGGAGACGGCCCGCTCGGCCCGGCGCAGCCAGCTCTCGCTCAGCCCGAGGCCACTGTCCTCGACGGTGACCGCCAGCCCGGCCGGCACCTCCTCGACGTAGACGTGCACCTCGGCGGGCGGCGCGGAGAAGTTGGTGGCGTTGTCGAGCAGTTCGGCGAGCGCGTGCATCACGCCCTCGGCGGCGAACCCGGCCACGGCGGCCGTGCTGGCGTTGTGCAGCCGGACGCGCTGGTAGGCGCCGATCCGGCCGAGCGCACCGCGCAGCACCGACTCCACCGCGATCGGCTTGGCCCAGCGCCGCCCGGAGCGGGCGCCGGTGAGCACCGCGATGCTGTCCGCCATCCGGCCGGCCTGCGCCGTGGAGTGGTCCAGCCGCAGCAGGTCGCCGAGGACCTCCTCGTCGTGCCGGTGCTGCATCTCGCGCAGTTCGGCGTGCATGCTCGTGGCGAGTGCCTGGACGCGCCCGGCGGCGGTGGCGCAGACCGCGAGGGCGGCCGCCCGCAGCCGTTCGCCCCGGCCGATCTCCTCGGCGAGCGCCCGCAGCAGCGCGTACTGGGGGTGCGTGCGGTGCGCCGCGAGCGCGCTGTCCACGGACGCGCCGTCCCGGAGCTTCTTCACCACCTCGGGCAGGACGGACCCGGCCAGCCGGTCCAGCACGGCACGCGCGGCCTGCTCGGTCTCCAGCTCGGCCGCCAGCCGGACCAGCTCGGTCTGCGCGGCCTCGACCTCGGCCTCGGCGCCCGCCCGCTCGGCCCGGGCCGCCTCCCGGGCGGCCTCGGCGGCGGTGGCCCGCTCCCTGGCCGTCGCCTCGGCGGCCTCGGCGGCGGTGACCCTGCCGAGCGCCGTCCTGGTCTCGTCCTGCTGCGAAGCGAGTTCCCGCGCCAGCCGGCGGGAGCGCTCTGTGGCGGTGGCCGCCAGTCCGACCGCGATCAGCCAGAGCGCCGCGACCGCGCAGACCGCGGCGACGGTGAGCGGCTGATGCGCCGCCACGGCCCGGCCCACCGCGACCGGAGCGGCGACGCCCGCCAGCAGGACGGCCGCCGCGGTGAGGGCCGCGGTACGCGGGTCCGGGCGCCGGTGCGCCCTGCCGTCGGGGCTGGTGCGTTCTCTCATCGATGCGGTCCTCGGCAGCGGCGGGCGTCGACGGGCGGACGCCGACAGCGGGGGCGGGCGAACGCGCGACCGCCCGGCCGACGTAGTGAAACGTCTCCGGGCGGCTGATCGGTTCACACTTTCGGCCGATCATATCCATTCAGCTACTGCCCGCAACCGGCGAGTTGACGGACAGTCCCGTTCATTCACGCCTCGTGCACCGATTGGCGACCAGGTCGCCGCACCTCGATCAACTCAAGGTGGCATCCACCGCCCGGCGCAGCGCGGCGAAGTCCAGCCCGTGATCGGCGATGACCCTGGCGCCGAGCCCGTCACCTTCCCGGATCACCCCGAGCAGCAGGTGTCCGACGGCGATGTGGCCGGACTTC
This sequence comes from Kitasatospora sp. NPDC050463, assembly GCF_040655255.1. Lineage (NCBI taxonomy): Bacteria > Bacillati > Actinomycetota > Actinomycetes > Kitasatosporales > Streptomycetaceae > Kitasatospora > Kitasatospora sp. NPDC050463. The sequence continues at coordinate 66,627 of NZ_JBFAJO010000012.1, read as the reverse complement.
AGCCGCAGCGACTCGCGCAGTGACAGCTCCAGCACCTTCTTCGCCCGGGGCGTGAACGGCACCCGCCCACCCTTCGAGTCGCGGAACCAGCCCCGCCGCCTCGGCTCCGCACCCTCCGCCGGGGCGTCCAGCGCACCCTCCCCGAACGCCGACTCGACGGCCTCCCTGACGGCGTCCAGATCCACCCCGATCGCCGCCAGCGCCTCCGCGTCGTCGGCCCCGCCGAGCAGGCGGCGCACCGCCCGCTGCACAGTGGAGTGGTCCAGCCCCGCCTTGACCAGCACGGCCGCCGCCGGATCCTGCGGCATCGCCACGACGGCCAGCAGCAGGTGTTCCGTCCCGATCTGCCCGTGCCTGAGCTGCGCCGCCTCCTGGCCCGCCTGGCCCACCACGCGCCGCGCATCGTCGGTGAAGCGCTCGAACATCGCTCAGTCTCCGTCCTTCTCGCTCCCGGTACTCCCGGAACCCCGCCGGGCGTACTTCTTGTGCACCGCCTGCCTGGTCACCCCGAGGCAGACCGCGATGTCCTGCCAGGACCACCCCTGTGTGCGGGCGTTCCCGACCTGCAGGCCCTCCAGGCGATCGGCCAGGTCACGCAGCGCCCGGACCGCCCGGAGCCCCACGGCGGGGTCGCGACTGCTCGCGGCCGCCGCGAGCTCTCCGTTCTCGCTCATATTGTCAACCTAGGTTGACGCCCGGGGAATGTCAACCCTGGTTGACATCATCGGCTCGCACCCGACGGCACCTCGCACCGGGTCGTCCCCCAACGCGAAGAGGCGGGGCGAGGACCGTGAAGGTCCTCGCCCCGCCTCGGATGTCAACCGTCAGCGGTCGTCAACCCGTGCCGATGTCGGTCAGCTGCAGCCGCTGGTGGAGCCGCAGCCCTCGCAGAGGTAGCAGCTGCCGGCGCGGCGCATCTTGGTGCCGCAGGAGAAGCAGAGCGGCGCGTCGGCGTTGAGGCCGAGCTGGATCTCCAGCAGCTCCGTCGAGTTGTGGGCCTGGGCCGGGGTGGCCCGGGGAGCCTCGACGGCCGGCGCGGGCTTGGCCACCGGGGTGACCGGAGCCGCCGGGGCCACCGGCGCGGACTGGGCCAGGGTCTCGGTGTCCAGCTCCTCGGCCTCCAGCGGCTCGTAGGAACCCGTCTCCAGGTGGCGCTGGCGCTCCTCGACGGAGTGGATGCCGAGCGCGGAACGGGTCTCGAACGGCAGGAAGTCCAGCGCCAGGCGGCGGAAGATGTAGTCGACGATCGACTGCGCCATCCGCACGTCCGGGTCGTCGGTCAGACCCGCCGGCTCGAAGCGCATGTTGGTGAACTTCGAGACGTAGGTCTCCAGCGGCACGCCGTACTGCAGGCCGACCGAGACGGCGATCGAGAAGGCGTCCATCATGCCCGCGAGGGTCGAACCCTGCTTGGACATCTTCAGGAAGACCTCACCGAGGCCGTCGTCCGGGTAGGAGTTGGCGGTCATGTAGCCCTCGGCGCCACCGACCGTGAAGGAGGTGGTGATGCCCGGGCGGCCCTTGGGCAGACGCTTGCGGACCGGGCGGTACTCGACGACCTTCTCGACCGCGGCGACGGGAGCCGCCTCGGCCTTGGCCTTCTCGTCCTTCTTCTTGGCCGAGAGCGGCTGGCCGACCTTCGAGTTCTCGCGGTAGATGGCGAGCGCCTTGACGCCCATCTTCCACGCCTCGAAGTAGATCTCCTCGACGTCCTCGACGGTCGCGGAGGCCGGCATGTTGACCGTCTTGGAGATGGCGCCGGAGATCCACGGCTGGATCGCCGCCATCATCCGGACGTGCCCCATCGGGGAGATGGAACGCTCACCCATCGCGCAGTCGAAGACCTCGTAGTGCTCGGTCTTCAGGCCGGGCGCGTCCACCACGTTGCCGTGCTCGGCGATGTGGGCGACGATCGCCTCGATCCGCTCGTCCTGGTAGCCGAGCCGCTTGAGGGCCCGCGGCACGGTGCCGTTGACGATCTGCATGGAGCCGCCGCCGACGAGCTTCTTGAACTTGACCAGCGCCAGGTCGGGCTCGACGCCGGTGGTGTCGCAGTCCATCATCAGGCCGATGGTGCCGGTCGGGGCGAGCACCGACGCCTGGGCGTTGCGGAAGCCGTTCTGCTCGCCGAGGCGCAGCACGTCCTGCCACGTCTCGGTGGCGGCGGCCCAGACCGGGGCGTCCAGCTCGTCGACCGCGACGGCGGCGACCGAGGCGTCCGCGTGCTGCTTCATGACCTTGCGGTGCGGGGCGGCGTTGCGGGCGTAGCCGTCGTACGGGCCGACCACGCCGGCGAGTTCGGCGCCGCGGCGGTAGGCGGTGCCGGTCATCAGCGAGGTGATGGCGCCGGCCAGGGCGCGGCCGCCCTCGCTGTCGTACGCGTGGCCGGTGGCCATCAGCAGGGCGCCGAGGTTGGCGTAGCCGATGCCCAGCTGGCGGAAGGCGCGGGTGGTCTCGCCGATCTTCTCGGTCGGGAAGTCGGCGAAGCAGATGGAGATGTCCATCGCGGTGATGACCAGCTCGACGACCTTGGCGAAGCGCTCGGCGTCGAAGGAGTCGTCGTCGCGCAGGAACTTCATCAGGTTGAGCGAGGCGAGGTTGCAGCTGGAGTTGTCCAAGTGCATGTACTCGGAGCAGGGGTTGGACGCGTTGATGCGGCCCGACTCCGGGCAGGTGTGCCAGCGGTTGATGGTGGTGTCGTACTGGATGCCGGGGTCGGCGCAGGCCCAGGCGGCCTCGGCCATCTTGCGGAAGAGCTTCTTCGCGTCGACGGTCTCGATGACCTCGCCGGTCATCCGGGCGCGCAGGCCGAATTCGGTGCCGTTCTCGACGGCGGTCATGAATTCGTCGTTGACGCGGACCGAGTTGTTGGCGTTCTGGTACTGGACGGAGGCGATGTCGTCGCCGCCGAGGTCCATGTCGAAGCCCGCGTCGCGCAGGGCGCGGATCTTCTCCTCCTCCTTCACCTTGGTCTCGATGAAGGCCTCGACGTCCGGGTGGTCGACGTCCAGCACGACCATCTTGGCCGCCCGGCGGGTGGCGCCGCCGGACTTGATGGTGCCGGCGGAGGCGTCGGCACCGCGCATGAACGAGACCGGGCCGGAGGCGTTGCCACCGGAGGAGAGCAGCTCCTTGGAGGAGCGGATCCGGGAGAGGTTGAGGCCGGCGCCGGAGCCGCCCTTGAAGATCATGCCCTCTTCCTTGTACCAGTCGAGGATCGACTCCATGGAGTCGTCGACGGCCAGGATGAAGCAGGCGCTGACCTGCTGGGGCTGCTTGGTGCCGACGTTGAACCAGACCGGCGAGTTGAAGCTGAACACCTGGTGGAGGAGGGCGTAGGTCAGCTCGTGCTCGAAGGTCTCGGCGTCACCGGGGGTGGTGAAGTAGCCGTTCTTCTCACCGGCGGCGCGGTAGGTGAGCACCACGCGGTCGATGATCTGCTTGAGGCTCCACTCGCGCTGCGGGGTGCCGACGGCGCCGCGGAAGTACTTGGACGTCACGATGTTGACGGCGTTGACCGACCAGAAGTCGGGGAACTCCACACCGTGCTGCTCGAAGTTGATCGAGCCGTCGCGCCAGTTGGTCATGACGACGTCGCGCCGCTCCCAGCGGACCTCGTCGTACGGGTGGACGCCAGGGGTGGTGTGGATGCGCTCGATCCGCAGACCGCCCTTGGGGGCCTTGCCGGCGCCCTTGGTCGCGGTCTTGTCGGACTTCGACCCGCGTGCGGAACCGCTCGTGGTGTCTGTCACTTCTCGCTCCTCCTCCTGGGCAAACGCCCAAAGTGCCCCGAAAAGTCCGGGCACCGCTGGTTCGTCTTCCGGTGTGCGGACAGGCGACGACCTGCCTGTTTCCACACGGTTTGTGGTGTTCTGTGCACCGTTTCCGGGCACACGTCGGCCCCGGAGGGCCGGTGCGACCGGTGCGGTTGGTGGCCCCGGAGGGCCGGTGTGGCGGGCGGTCCCGCAGGACCGCCGGTGCCGCGGCCTCCTAGGGCGCGGCGGCGGGGACGGGCACGCAGGCGCCGTCCGCCTCGGGGACGGGCCGCTCGGCGCGGAGTTCCGCGATGGCGGCCTCGAAGTCTTCCAGTCCGTCGTACGCCTGGTAGACGCTGGCGAAGCGCAGGAAGGCGACGACGTCGAGCTGCTTGAGCGGTCCGAGTATGGCCAGGCCCACGTCGTGGGTGGTGAGCTCGGACTTGCCGGTGGCCCGCACGCACTCCTCGACCTTCTGGCCGAGCTGGGCGAGGGCGTCCTCGGTGACCGGGCGGCCCTGACAGGCCTTGCGGACTCCGGAGATGACCTTCTCCCGGGAGAACGGCTCGGTGACGCCGCTGCGCTTGATGACCATCAGTGCGGCCGTTTCCACCGTGGTGAAGCGGCGGCCGCAGTCCGGGCACTGCCGGCGGCGGCGGATCGAGCTGCCGTCTTCGGTGGTCCGGCTGTCGACGACGCGGCTGTCGGAGTGCCGGCAGAAGGGGCAGTGCACCTGAAGATCCCTCCCGGGCAGGACGTGCGGACAGGTCGAGTCTATGCGATGAGCACCCGGCACCGCCAAGCCGATCACCCGACCGTGACCACTAGTACTGGGCACGGAGAGGACTGTAGCCACTACATGTAGGCCTTCCGGGGGAAGCGGCACCCCTGGCGTGTCGGCGCCGATTACACTGCCGGAGTCGACTTCGAGTCGAACATTTAATCGATGTACAACAAAGCCTTGATCGAGTCAGCCAACTCCCGAATAATTCACTCGAACGTGTGTTTGGCGCAACCTTTCGATAGGAGGTGCCGTTGGGCTGGAAAAGGGGAGAGGACAGCCGTCGAGAGGGGCCTCCGTGAACACGATCGAAAGCAACACCATCCCGGTGCAGGAACACTCCCAGCTCAAGGTGGGGCAGCGCACCACGAATCAGCAGAGTGTGGACAGCATGGACCGCAGCGAAGAACACCGCCTCTCCGGCCAGGCCATTTCCAACACGAGCCGCGTCCCCGACCAACCGATCGAGCACGCATCCGTGTTGGAGGACACCCACCCGGTCCCCACCCGCTCGATGCCCGGCCGCCCCCCGGGCATCCGGACCGACGAGGCCGGGCTGACCGAGCGCCAGCGGCGGGTGATCGAGGTCATCCGGGACTCGGTCCAGCGCCGCGGCTACCCGCCGTCGATGCGGGAGATCGGCCAGGCCGTCGGCCTGTCCAGCACCTCCTCGGTCGCCCACCAGCTGATGGCCCTGGAGCGCAAGGGCTTCCTGCGCCGGGATCCGCACCGCCCGCGCGCCTACGAGGTCCGCGGGGTCGAGGTGGCCCGCCCCAACACCGCCGAGACGGCCGGGCGGCCGTCCACCTCGTACGTGCCGCTGGTCGGGCGGATCGCCGCCGGCGGGCCGATCCTGGCCGAGCAGACGGTCGAGGACGTCTTCCCGCTGCCGCGCCAGCTGGTCGGCGAGGGCGAGCTGTTCGCACTCACGGTGCGCGGGGACTCGATGATCGAGGCCGCCATCTGCGACGGCGACTGGGTGACCGTCCGCCGCCAGCCGGTCGCCGAGAACGGCGACATCGTGGCCGCGATGATCGACGGCGAGGCCACCGTGAAGCGTCTCAAGCGCGAGGACGGCCGGATCTGGCTGATGCCGCACAACCCGGCGTACGAGCCGATCAACGGCGACAACGCGACCATCCTGGGCAAGGTCGTCGCCGTCCTGCGCCGTCTCTGAGCGCCCGGTACGGCGCACACCGGGAAGGGGCTCCACCGCACGGTGCGGGGAGCCCCTCCGGCGCGCCCGGGCGCCGCAGGGCGGCGGGCCGGCTCAGCCCCGCTTGACCACCGGCCGGACCGGCGCCGCCGAGGCGTCGATCGCCGCCAGCGAGCGGCGCACCTGGTTGCGGTCGGTGGTGTACCAGAACTCCGGCATCGAGGAGCGGAAGAAGCTCCCGTACCGCTTGGTCTCCACCCGCGGGTCCAGCACCGCCACCACACCGCGGTCGTCGGCCGCGCGCACCAGCCGGCCCGCGCCCTGCGCCATCAGCAGCGCCGCATGGGTGGCCGCGACGGCCATGAAGCCGTTCCCGCCGCGCTGTTCGACGTCCCGCTGCCGGGCGCTCATCAGCGGATCGTCGGGACGCGGGAACGGGACCCGGTCCATCACCACCAGCTGGCAGGCCGAGCCGGGCACGTCCACGCCCTGCCAGAGCGAGAGGGTGCCGAACAGGCAGGTGGCCGCGTCCGAGGCGAACTCGCGGATCAACTCGCCCAGGGTGTCCTCCCCCTGGAGCAGGATCCGGTTGTCCAGCCTCTCGCGCATCGCCTCGGCGGCGGCCTGCGCGCCGCGCATCGAGGAGAACAGGCCGAGCGTCCGCCCGCCGGCCGCGCCGATCAGCTCGGCCAGCTCGTCCAGCATGTCGGGGCGCTCCGGGTCCCGCCCCGGCTCGGCCAGGTGCCGGGCGACGTAGAGAATGCCCTGCTTGGGGTACTTGAACGGCGAGCCGACGTCGATGCCGCGCCAGTGCGGCACCGGGTCCTCGCCGAAGGCGGCCTCGGGGGTGTCGCCCGCGGCGCGCTCGTCCGGCAACCGGGCCTCCGGCGGCAGGCCCACCGAGGCGGCGACACCGGTGAAGTCCCCGCCGAGCTTCAGCGTGGCCGAGGTGAGCACCACCGAGCGCTCCTTGTAGAGGCCCTCCCGCAGCAGCCCGGAGACGCTCAGCGGGGCGACCCGCAGCGAGGCGGTGCCCAGCCCGTACCGGTCGCTGCGCTCGATCCAGACCACGTCGTACTCGGAGTCCGCCAGCAGCCGCTCGGCAGTCTCGTGCAGCGCCTCGACGGAGGCCATCGCCTGCTTGCGCACGGCGTCCTCGTCGGTGAGCGCCTTGTCCCGCGTCTCGCCGAGCGAGGTGATCACCTGCCGGCTGGCGTCCCGGATCGCGGTGACCGCGTACGCCAGGTACTCGGGCAGCTCCTCGACCCGGCCCGGCTGAGCCGTCTCCATCAGGCCGTGGTAGTTCTCCGCGGCCCCCTGGAGGGCGTCCACCGCCTTCTCGTTGGCCAGCCTGGCGGCGCGCTTCACCGCCCGGTTGACCGCGCCGACGGTCAGCTCCGCGGTGGCCGCGCCGGTGACCCGGTTGACCAGCTCGTGCGCCTCGTCCACGATCAGCAGCTCGTGCTCGGGCAGCACCGGGGCGCCCTCGATGGCGTCGATCGCCAGCATCGCGTGGTTGGTCACCACGACGTCCGCCAGCTTGGCCCGCTCGCGCGCCTTCTCGGCGAAGCACTCCTGCCCGTACGCGCAGCGGGTGGCGCCCAGACACTCCTTGGAGGTGACCGCGAGCTGGGCCCAGGCCTTGTCCGAGACGCCGGGGCTGAGGTCGTCCCGGTCGCCGGTCTCCGTCTCGTCCGCCCATTCGCGCAGCCGCAGAACGTCCTGGCCGAGCTTGCCGGTGGGCCCGCCCAGGGCGTCCACCGGGTCGAACAGGCCCTCGCCCTCCTCGCTCGGAGTGCCCTCGTTCGCCCGGTGCAGGCAGAGGTAGTTGGAGCGGCCCTTGAGCATCGCGAACAGCGGGCGGCGGCGCAGCACCGGGTGCAGCGCCTCCACCGTCCGCGGCAAGTCCCGCTCGACCAGCTGGCGTTGGAGCGCCAGGGTGGCCGTGGCGACCACCACGCGGTCCCCGTGGGCGAGGGCCGGCACCAGGTAGGCGAGGGACTTGCCGGTGCCGGTGCCGGCCTGCACCAGCAGGTGCTCGCCGTGGTCGACGGCGTCGGCGACGGCCTCGGCCATCCGGACCTGGCCGGGGCGCTCGACGCCGCCGACGGCGGCCACGGCAGCGTGCAGCAGCTCGGGGAGCTGGGCCCGCGGGACGGCCTCGACCGCACCGTCGGCGGCCGACTCGTCGGCGTCGTCGTCGGCGGGGAGCTGGGATTCGGAGTCGTTCGTCATGACCCACCCAGCCTACGGGGCGGGGGTGACAATCCGGTCCCGCCGGCCGTGCGGCGCCGCGGCCCCGGCGGCGGCCAGCACGTTGGCAACGGTGCCGTGCCGGGCCGCGTGCGGGCGGTGCGGGCGGTCCCCGTAGCCGTCGAGCAGCAGCCGGTTCCGGTTGAGGCAGAGCCGGTCGATCCGCGGACGGAACAGGTCGAAGAGCTCGAACCGCTCGCGCAGCTCGGGGAAGCGCTCCTGGTAGCGGAGGATCTCGGCCCGCAACAGCGCCCAGAACTCGGCCTCCGGCAGCCCGGTCTGCGCCTCCAGCAGCGGAGCGAGGTAGCGGTAGACGCCGATGAACAGGCCGGAGTGGAGGAACTGGCAGAGGCCCTGCGGGTCCTCCCGCAGCAGCACCTGCGCCACCTCGGCGGGCAGGTCGCGCAGCTCGGGCAGCTCCTGGTCGCTGAGGTTGACGTCGTCGACGAAGTCCTTGACCGCGAGCCGGGCCGGGGCCTCCCGCTCGTCGAAGACCACGATGGCGTTCTCGCCGTGCGGGGAGAAGACCAGGCCGTACCGGTAGAGGAAGTGCAGCAGCGGCGGCAGCATCGCGGCGAACAGCCTGGCCGTCCACTCGGCGGGGGTGAGGCCGGAGCGGACGATCAGCTCGGCGGCCAGCGCACGGCCGTCGGATCCGGTCTGCAGCACCGCCGCCAGGGTGCGGGCGCGCTCGCCGCCGTCCAGACAGGGGCCGAGCGGTTCGCGCCAGATCGCGCCCAGCAGCTCCTTGTACTGGTAGGGCGCCTCCGGCAGCTCGCGGTAGAGCGGGTGGTCGACGGTGACGGAGGCGATCTCGCCGAGCAGGACGATCCGGCACTCGTCCCGCAGGAACGGATCGGCCTGCCGGAGCCCGTGGATCCAGGCGGTCACGGCGGGCGCGGCCAGCGTGCGCTCGGTCGGCAGACCGCGCCAGACCAGGGTGTTGAGGATGGCGAGCGGCAGCTTGACGGTGCAGCGGTCGGGCCGGCTCCGGTTGAAGAAGGAGCGGATGGACTGCTGCGGCAACCGCAGGTCGCCGTCGGTGGGCAGCGGGACGATCTCACCGCTCGCGATCCACGGGGCGAACAGCGGGACGACGGTCTCGTCCCACTGCCAGGGGTGCACCGGCAGCAGCAGGTAGTCATCGGCGTCCGGGCCGAGGGCCGCGCGCAGGGCGCCGGGATCGTCGAGCTCGCGCGCGTACAACTGCTCGGGATCGGCGAGGCCGGGGACGCCGCGGTACTGCGCCAGCCGGCGGTGGACGGCGATCCAGGGCAGCGGCTGCGGGGTGCGCGCCTCCGGGGCCCAGCGGGCGGCGTCGGTGGCGGAGAAGCCGAGCCGGCCCTTGTTGGGGACGATCCAGGGGTGGCCGCTCTGCCGGCCCTCCAGCTCGGGGTGGTCGAGGTCGGCGAGTTCGGCGGCGGTGAGCGCGGTGGCGAGCTGGTGGGCGTCGGAGATCAGCGTGGCGGTGAGCTCGCGGATCAGGTGGCCGGTGGTGTCGCCGCGCAGACCGAGGGTGTGCCGGGCGTACGGGAGGAAGCGCAGCGGGTCCAGGCCGTCCGCCCGTGAGCAGCACACCGAGTCCGGGACGACCTGCCAGCTGCCGTACGCGCCGCGGCCGGCGGTGAAGCGGTACTCGGCCTCGGGCAGCCGGAGCAGGTAGCTGCCGGGGCCGTCGGGGACGGGGGTGATCAGCTCCTCGTAGGCGAACTCGCCGAGCATCTTGGCCAGCAGCGCGCGGCCGGCCCGCTGCCAGTGCCCGGCGGTGAGCTGCGGGGGCAGGTACAGCGGGGGTTCAGCGGCCGGCGGTTGCGGCACGGGTCCACTCCTGGGGTCGCGGAACGGCGGGGACGTCCGCGGTGGCGGCGACGTCGCCCATGGCGGGGGCGGTGAGGGCGGTGGAGGCTGCGGCAGGATCGACGGGGGTGGCGGCCGCGCCGGGTGGTGCGAAGCCGGTCCACGCGGTGCGTTCGGGCAGCCGGTGGACGGTCCGGCCGGCGACGGCGTTGAGGATCACGGCGGCCCGGTGGGCGCCGAGCCCCAGATCGGGGGTGCCGACGCCATGAGTGTGCAGCTCGGCGTTCTGTACGTACAGCCCGCCGGCGAGGTCCGGGAGCGTCGCGACCCGGTGGTCGAGGTCGACCCGGTAGCGACCGGCCTCGTCCCAGTCGATCAGGTGGGCGAGCGGATCCAGTGCGGCCGGACGGGCGGCGCGGTAGCCGGTGGCGAGCACCACGGCGTCGGTGCGCAGCACGTGCTCGGCGCCGGAGTCGGTGTGCCGGCAGCGGAGTTCGAGGCCGCCGCACGGGCCCGGCCGGGCGTCGGTGACGGCGGTGCCGGGGGTGATCTCGACGGGGGCGTCGTCGATCGGCCGGCCGATGGTCCGCTCGTACAGGTGGTCGTGGATCTCGGCGAGCGTCTCGGCGCTGGCGGCCTTGTGCAGTTGCCACTGGGCCTCGACCAGGGTGTCCCGGACCGCCCCGGGCAGACCGTGGAAGTAGCGGGTGTAGTCGGGCGTGAAGTGCTCCAGTCCGAGCTTGGAGTACTCCATCGGCGCGAGCGCCCTGGTCCGGGTGAGCCAGCGCAGCCGGACGCCCTCCCCCGCACGCCGCAGCAGGTCGAGGAAGACCTCCGCGCCGGACTGCCCGCTGCCGACCACGGTGATGTCGCGGGCCTCGTCCAGGGCGCCCCGGCGGTCCAGGTAGTCGGCGGAGTGGAAGGCCCGGGGGTGGCCGTCGAGGGCGGTGAAGGCCCCGGGCAGGACCGGCCGGGTGCCGACACCGAGCGCGAGGTTGCGGGCGTGCACCTCGCTGCGCCGGCCGGTGGCGGTGTCGCGCAGCTCGGCCCGGTAGAGCGCGCCGTCCCGGTGCAGCGCGGTCACCTCGGTGCCGAAGCGGCAGTTGCCGAGCCGCTCGGCGGCCCAGCGGCAGTAGTGGTCGTACTCGCGGCGGGGCAGCTGGAAGCGCTCGGCGAAGTAGAACGGGAAGAGCCGGTCCTGCTCGCGCAGGTAGTTGAGGAAGGACCAGCGGTTGGTCGGGTCGACCAGGGAGACCAGGTCGGCCAGGAACGGCACCTGCATCCGGGCCCCGTCGACCAGCATCCCGGGGTGCCAGCGGAACTCCGGGCGCTGGTCGCAGAAGAGCGTGCGCAGGCCCGGTACGGGCTCGGCGAGTGCGGCGAGCGAGAGGTTGAACGGGCCGATGCCGACGCCGAGCAGGTCGTACGGCGCGGGTCGGGCTGCTGGGGTGTCCATGGGGTCGGAGGTGTCCTCGGCGGGGTCGGTCGCGGGCGGGCGGGGTCGGTCACGGACGGGGTGAGGGCGGGCGGGGTCGGTCAGGCGGTCGTGGGCCGTGGTCGGGTGACGGGGCCCGGGCCGACGGACCGCCGGTCGGGGCGCCGGTCGCGGTCGCGGTCGCGGACCATCAGCGCCGCGCGCTTGTCGGGCAGGTCGAGTTCGGCGGCCCGGGAGAACCCGGCCCGCTCGAAGGCGCGGACCGAGCGCACGTTCCGGACGTCGGGTTCGGCGACCACCCGCCCGCAGCGCGGCCGCACCCGCAGGATGCGGTCGGCCAGCGCGGCGAGCAGGGCGGCGCCCAGACCGCGCCCCCGGCTGTCGGCGGGGCCGAGCAGCAGGTGGAGGCCGGTGTCATGGGGCCGGGCGGGGTAGTGCGCGGCGAGCGGGTCGAGGTCGGCGCGGTAGATCTCCCAGTAGCTCATCGGGGTGCCGTCCAGCAGCCCCAGACAGGGCAGGCTGCGGCCGTCGCCGTCGAGTTGGGCGCGCACGTGCCGTTCGGTGGTGGCCGCCGGCCCGGCGAGTTCCCAGAAGGCGGCGGTCTCGGGGTCGTTCATCCACCCGGCGAGCCGCTCCAGGTCGGCGGGCAGCCGGACGGGGCGGAGCCGGAACTCACCGGCTCCGGTGGGCATCGCGCCCCACCCGGCCACACCGTCGGGACCGCTCGCGCGCGACGTCACGCGCCGGCCACCGGGTTGGGGATGTCGACGTAGACGGACTGCGTGGCCACCGGCCCGACCAGTTCGTCCAGGCCGTTGATCCGGGTGAGCAGGTTGGCCTTGCAGGGCAGCGTGGCGGCGTCCAGCAGGAGTGCGGGCAGCGCGGAGCCGGTGGCCGCGACGCGCGGTCCGGACAGGAAACCGCGCAGGGCGGCCAGCAGCACCGACTCGTCGGCCAGCCGCTGCGAGCCGAAGGCGCCGATCAGGCCGAGGACGTGATTGATGCCGAGGTAGTAGGCGAAGTGATGGTCGATCACCTCGTCGGCGAGGAAGGTGTCGCTGCGCGAACCGAGCCCGGGCAGCCGGGCGGTGAGCCGGTCGGCGGCGCTCTCCCGGTAGTAGAAACCCTGGTTGTCGCGGTAGCGCCCGCCCTGCGGCCAGCCGTCGGCGTCGAGCAGGACGAGACTGTTCTGCTGGTGGGCCTCCAGCGCGATGCTGGCCTGGCCGTCCAGCCAGAGGACGGGCAGGACGACGGCGTCCAGGTAGCGCAGGAACCATTCGGCAGCCACGGTGGGCAGCGGGCGGCCGCAGCGCGCGGCGAGCGCACGCAGGGTGTCACCGAGCCGCGACGGCACGGTGTCGCCGGTGCCGAGCGGCTGTTCGGCGACCAGACCGGCCACGCAGAGCGCGCGGTCGCCGGGGGCGAAGGGCTGGGCGCGCAGCACGGTGTCCAGACCGCCCGGGTCGCCGAGCGCGGGGTGGTCGACACCGATCCAGGCCGGGTCGCGGACGATGTCGAAGCCGGGGTGGGCGGCCCGCCACTCGGCGGCCAGGCCGCTCTCCAGCAGGCGGTGCATCTCCAGACCGCGGTGGAGTTCCTTGCGGAGGTTCTCCCGGCGGGAGTTGGTGATCCGCAGGCCGAGCGAGAGCTTCAGCATCCAGGGAGTGCCGGGCTGATAGACGGTGCGCACCGAGGAGGTCGGGTACCAGGATTCGCCGGCCGGGCCGAGGTCGCGCAGCCGCCCGTCGGCGAGCAGTTCGGCCACGGCCGGGCGCAGCGCGAGCTCGCGGGCCTGCCACGGGTGCAGCGGCAGGGCGGCCGTGCCGGCCGGCAGCAGGGAGCGGTCGCCGAGGAGTTGGGCGGTGATCCGGTCGGCGCTCTCGGTCAGCGCCGAGCCGGCCGCGAGAAGGTCCCGGTCGACGGCGTACCAGTGGAGCCGGAAGGAGCCGTGGAGTTCCGGGGAGTACGCGGCGCTCTGCGCGGGCCCGAGGCCGTCGCGGCTCTTGGGGGTGGGGTGCAGCGGGTGGCCGAGCAGCAGGGACTGTTCGGCGGCGAGGAAGTGCGAGCCCTCCGGCCCGCCGGGGGCGGCGGCGGTGCGGCGGTGGGCGAGGATGTCGGCGGTGCGGACCACCGAGTCGGCGACCCGGGCGGCGAGGTCGGCGACCTGCCCGGGGTCGGGGCGGACGGCGGCCGCGGCGGCGAGCAGGGCGGCGGCGGTGACGGGGTCCACCGGGGCGGCGGCACCGTCCTCGCCGACCGCGAGGGCGGCCGGGCCGAAGCGGTGCCAGCCGGCCGGCGACCAGTAGCGGACCGGGGCCAGCAGCCGGGCGGCGCCGCCCAGAACGGCGATCCGCAGCAGCCCGTCCGCCCCGGGAACGGCCCCGGTCTCCCGGGCCCAGCAGCGCAACAGGGCCTCCAGGGTGGCCTGTTCGGCGGCGACGGCCGGGTCCGGGTGGAGCAGCGGGTCGGGCAGCGGGTCGGGCTGCACCGGGCGGACCGCGGCAGTACGGACCGGGGCGGGCTGGACCGCGGCCGGTACGGGCTGAGCCGGGGCGGGGTGGCGCATCGGGGCTTCGGGCGGGGCTCCGGTGAGGGCGGTGCTCAAGGTTGCTCCTTGGGGCGCGTGGGGTGCGGACGCGCGCGGGTGGTGGAGAGGGTGTGGCGGGCGCTCGCACCGTCGCGTCAGGTAAGGGTTACCTATCCCTGACGGGTGATCACAAGGGCCGCTCACTCGTCCGGGTGAAGAGCGGTGATAGTTCAACACTCAAGAGGGAGCACCTGTCGTGCCAACGAGACAGCCGGGCGTTCGTCACAGATCGGTGACCTCCGGCCGGCGTCGCAACCCGGGGGTCGACCGGGGCCGTCCTGATGGCCAGTGGGAGACTCCAAGGCGGCCGGCGCCGCCGCACAGGACCATCAGGGGGAAGCGAACACCATGCCATCGATCCACCGGTCAGCCATGGCCGCGGCCCTCGCCGCCGGCACACTGCTCGCCGTGACCGCCTGCGGGCCGGACGGCCCCTCCGGCGGGGGCACCGCCGCACCGCCGCCGGCCTCGGCGAGCAGCACTGCCGGCACCAGTACCGGCGGCGGCGTGATCGGCGGCCTCACCCTGCCCTCGGGCATCCCGACCAGCCTGCTGGAGGGCCTGCCGAAGAACTGGGACGACCTGAAGAAGTGGAAGTTCGAGGACTGGGACAAGTGGGCCTCCCAGCACGTCTTCAACAACCCCGTGGTGAAGGACTTCTGGAACCCGGACAAGATGGGCGACTCCAAGCCCGCCGACCCGGCCCCGCCCACCGCGAAGCCGACAGGCGACGCCGGGGTCACCGACCCGGAGCCGGCACCGGTCAAGGCCACGCCGGTGGCCCGCCCGTACACCAAGCAGCCGTCCGGCAAGGTGTTCTTCAGCGCCGACGGCGGCCGCGGCAACTGCTCGGCCACCGTGATCGCCGACCCGGCGCACCCCGGCAGGAGCAACCTGGTCTGGACGGCCGGGCACTGCGTCCACCCGGGCAAGGGCGGCGCGTTCTACAAGGACCTCGTCTTCGTCCCCGCGTACAACAACTCCGGTGCCTCCAGTGGCGGCAAGAAGGCCCCGCTCGCCGAACTGGCACCGCTGGGCACCTGGTGGGCCAAGGACGTGGTGACCTCGCCGCAGTGGACGGTCGAGGGCGGCGGCACCGGTGACGCCGCCAGTCAGTACGACTTCGCCGTCATGCGGGTGCAGAACCAGAACGACACCGGCAAGTCGCTGGAGGAGGCGATGGGCGGCGCCGTGCCGGTCTGGTTCGACGCCCCGCGCGACCAGATCTCCGCCTCGGCCTGGGGCTACCCGCTCTACAAGCCCTTCGACGGGCAGGAGTTGTACAAGTGCGACGGCGGCAGGCCCACCCGGCTCTCCTTCGACCCCCAGCGCCCGGCGATGCTCACCATCGGCTGCACCATGACCCAGGGCTCCAGCGGCGGCGGCTGGTTCGCCCCGATGCCGGACGGCAGGCTCGCGCTGGTCAGCAACACCTCCATCGGCACCCAGGACCACACCTCACTGAGCGGCCCTTACCTGGAGACGGTCGCCAAGCAGGCCCTGGACTACATCTCCAGGAAGCAGAAGTAACCGACACCGCGACGAAGACCACACGGGGACCGATCACCATGCCGAAGACCAGGGGCCGCGTCGCGCCGGCCGCCGTAATCGCCGTACTCGCGCTCGCCGCGGCCGCCTGCGGACCGGACGTCGCGGACAGCACCGACGCCGCGACCACCCCGGCCGTGACCGCCACGACCGCCGCCGCCTCCGCCTCCGCCTCCGCCGCGGCCTCCGGCAAGCCGGGCGCCGGGCTGCCCGGCAGCCTGCAGGACCTCGCCGGCTGGAAGCTCGACGACTGGGCGAGGTTCATCAGCGAGAACGCCTTCACCAATGAGGTCGTCCAGGGCTTCTGGTCGATCGCCAAGATGGAGAACGCCAAGGGCCGGGCCACCCCGGAGTACTCGCACAAGACGGCGGGCAGCACGGTCCAGCGGGACGACCCGCCGGCGGCCATCGCGGCCAAGCCGCAACAGCACCCGTACAGCCCCGCGACGGCGGTGGTCGGCAAGATCTTCATGTCCACGCCGGAGGGCGACTCGATGTGCTCGGGCACCGTGGTCTCCGACCCGGCCAACCCGGGCCGGAGCAACCTCGTCTACACCGCCGCGCACTGCCTGCACGACGGCAAGGGCGGCTCCTGGCTGAAGAACATCGTGTTCGTCCCCGGCTACAACCGCGACGGCCAGGCCAGCCGGGGCAAGCAGTACACCGAACAGCAGGTGTCCCCGTACGGGCGGTGGACCGCGGTGCGCGCCCTGGTCTCGCCGACCTGGGTGCAGGAGACCGGTGTCGGCCCCAACTCCCAGTTCGACTACGGAATCATCCGGGTCCGCAACGAGAACGGCTCCGGGAAGTCGCTGGAAGAGACGGTCGGCGGCGCCATCCCGATCTGGTTCAACGCCCCGCGCGAGCAGATCACCTCGGCCTTCTCCTACGGGTACCCGGCCGAGCGGCCGTTCGACGGCATGGAGCTCAACCACTGTGACTCCACCATCCGGCCGGTCAAGCTCTCCTTCGACCCGGCCCGCCCGCCGATGTACGTGATCGGCTGCACCATGACCGGTGGGTCCAGCGGCGGCGGCTGGTTCATCACCAAGGACGGCAAGCCGAACCTGATCAGCGTCAACTCGATCGGCAACCGCAACCCGTCCGAGTACATGGCCGGCCCCTCGCTCCAGGACCAGGCGAAGCAGGCATTCGACTACTTCTCCAAGAACGCCAAGTAGCACGCGCCGGGGACCCCGGCGAACGCCGACGGGCCCCGGCCCTCCCGCGAAGGGAGGGCCGGGGCCCGTCGGCTGCCGGCCTCAGGCCTGCGAGCTCAGCGCCACCGTGTAGCGCTCCAGCTCGGCGGCCAGCTCGGCCGGCACCTTGGCGTGCAGCAGGGTGCCCTCGGCGGTGTGCTCGGTGGAGAGCAGCTCGCCCTCGGCGTGCACCCGGGAGACCAGGCCGCCCTGGGTGTACGGGACCAGCACCTGCACCTCGATCGCCGGGCGCGGCAGCTCGTCGTCGATGAGCTTCAGCAGCTCCTCGATGCCCTGACCGCTGCGGGCCGACACCACGATGGCGTGCGGCTCGCGGCGCAGCAGGCGCTGCAGCACGAGCGGGTCGGCGGCGTCGGCCTTGTTGATCACCACGATCTCCGGCACGTTCTGTGCGTCGACCGAGACGATCACCTCGCGGACGGCGGCCAGCTGCGTCTCCGGCTCGGGGTGCGAACCGTCCACCACGTGCAGGATGAGGTCCGCGTCGGCGACCTCCTCCATGGTCGAGCGGAACGCCTCGACCAGGTGGTGCGGCAGGTGCCGGACGAAGCCGACGGTGTCGGCCAGGGTGTAGAGCCGGCCACTCGGGGTCTGCGCCCGGCGTACCGTCGGGTCGAGGGTGGCGAACAGCGAGTTCTCCACCAGCACGCCCGCGCCGGTGAGCCGGTTGAGCAGCGAGGACTTGCCGGCGTTGGTGTAACCGGCGATGGCCACGGACGGCACCTGGTGACGCTTGCGCTCCTGGCGCTTGGTGTCGCGGCCCTTCTTCATGTCGGCGATCTCCCGGCGGAGCTTCGCCATCTTCTCGCGGATCCGGCGCCGGTCGGTCTCGATCTTCGTCTCACCGGGACCACGGGTGGCCATGCCACCGCCGGACGAACCGGAGCCGCCGCCACCCATCTGCCGGGAGAGCGACTGACCCCAGCCTCGCAGCCGCGGCAGCATGTACTGCATCTGCGCGAGCGAGACCTGCGCCTTTCCCTCCCGGGACTTGGCGTGCTGGGCGAAGATGTCCAGGATCAGGGCCGTCCGGTCGACGACCTTGACCTTGACCACGTCCTCCAGGTGGATCAGCTGGCCCGGGGTGAGCTCACCGTCGCAGACCACGGTGTCGGCGCCGGTCACCGCGACGATGTCGCGGAGCTCCTTCGCCTTGCCGGAGCCGATGTAGGTGGCCGCGTCGGGCTTGTCCCGGCGCTGGATGACACCGTCCAGCACCTCGGAACCGGCGGTCTCGGCGAGCGCGGCGAGCTCGGCCAGCGAGTTCTCCGCCTCCTCGACGGTGCCGTCGGTCCAGACACCGACGAGCACCACGCGCTCCAGACGGAGCTGGCGGTACTCGACCTCGGTGACGTCCTGGAGTTCGGTGGAGAGTCCGGCGACACGACGCAGGGCGGCTCGCTCGCTGCGGTCGTACTGGTCGCCGTCGTAGTGGTGGTCGAGGTCCTCGTCGATGGCCGCGAGGTCCTCGTCCATGAGGGCTTCCGCCCGCAGACCGTCGAAGCGGCGCGGGGCGTCGGCGTGGTCGCGGGTGTCGGACGTGGAGGTCATTCTGTCCTTTGGCTGCAGGAGTGGGACGGCCTGTGGGCGCGACCGCGCGGAACGGTCACACCCGGAGTCTGCCCAGCTGCCGCCCCGTCTACCGCTCGGGCGAAATGTGAGCTACCCCTGGCCGCGGAGCCCACTGGGGACTCTTCTGTTCAGTGTCCAGTGAACGCCGCGGACCGGCCGTGAATTCCCCATGATGGTCGCACGCCGGGCGCGGACGGGTCATCCCCATTTCCCGCGCCGGGCCCGGGAGCGGGCGCGGCGGTGCCCGGCCCCGGAGCGGGTGCCCCGCCGCGCTCCGCGTCCGCCGCCGGGCCGGCCGGCACGGCCGGGGTGCGGGCGCCGCCGCCCGCCGGGGCGTGCGGCCGGCTCACGTCGTACACCCCGGAGACCCGCAGCATCGCCCGCAGCACGGCGGACAGCACGCCCGGCTCGGGCAGTTCGACGGTGTAGGTGTGCCGGACCCGCAGCTCCTGCGGCGGCTCCACCTCCGCCGAGACGATCCCGACGCCCTCCCCCGAGATCGCCGCGGTGAGGTCCGCCAGCAGCCGGGGCCGGTTGAGCGCCTCGGCCCGCAGGGTGGCCCGGTAGCCGGACGGCGGCGCGCCGCCGGGCAGCCAGTGGATCTCGGGCGTGCCGCGCCCGTCCGCCCGCATCCGCTCCCCCGCCGGACAGCCGGTGCGGTGCACGGCGACCGCGCCGCCGCGGATCGCGAAGCCGCTGACCTCGTCCGGCGGCACCGGGGTGCAGCAGCGGGCCAGCCGGACCGGCGCCCCGGGCCGGCCGACCACCGCGACCGGGGCGGCGCCGCGCTCGGCGGCCCGGTGCGCGGGCGGCGCCGGCTGGCCGACCGAGGGCCCGGTGCGGACCACCGGGACGCGCGGCGGGTGGTCCGCCAGCCACCGTTCGATGGCCAGCCGGGCGGCCGGTGTACGGGCGTGCGCCAGCCACTCGGGCGCCGGGCCGGACGGCCGGGCGGCCGGATCGCCCTGCTCGGTGAGGATGGCCACCCGGTCGCCGTCCTGGAGGACGGTGGAGAGCGCGGTGAGCCGGCCGTTGACCCGGGCGCCGATACATCGGTGGCCGGTCTCCTCGCCGAGCAGGTAGGCCGCGTCGACGCAGCTGGCACCCGCTCGCAGCTGAAGCGTCTCGCCTCCCTCGGTGACGACGGTGATCTCGCGGTCCCCGGCGAGGTCGGCGGTCAGCGCGGACCAGAAGGCGTCGGGATCGGGTGTCTCCTGCTGCCACTCCAGCAGCCGGCTGAGCCAGCCGGGCCGGGCCGGGTCGGTGCGGTCCAGCTCGTCCGCGCCCTGGTCGCCGCCGGGCTGGCGGGGATCGCCCAGCGCCACCACCCCGGTCTCGGCGACCTCGTGCATCCGCCGGGTGCGGACCAGCACCTCGACCACCTCGCCGCCCTCCAGCGCCACCGCGGTGTGCAGCGACTGGTAGAGGTTGAACTTGGGGGCGGCCACGAAGTCCTTGAACTCGCCGGGCAGCGGGGTCCAGCAGGTGTGCAGCTCGCCGAGCACGGCGTAGCAGTCCGCGTTCTCCTCGACCACCACCAGCAGCCGGCCGAAGTCGGCGGGCTGGGGCCCCTGCGGCCGCCCGTCCGGGCCCGCGGCGGCGTCCCGCTTGAGCAGGACCCGGTGCAGCGAGACGCAGTGCCGCGGTCGGACGCTGACCTCGGCGGCCACTCCGGCCTCGGCGAGCTGGCGGGCCAGCGCCCGGGCGAACGGTGCGAGCAGCGCGTCCGGGTGGTCCTCGCGGCCGGCCAGCTGGGCCCTCGTCCGGGCGTACTCCTCCGGGTGCAGGGTGGCGAAGACGATGTCCTCCAGCTCGGCCTTGAGCACCTGGATGCCCAGCCGCTCGGCCAGCGGGATCAGCACGTCGCGGGTGACCTTGGCGATCCGGATCCGGCTGGCCGGCTTCATGTGCCGGATGGTGCGCATGTTGTGCAGCCGGTCGGCGAGCTTGATGACCATCACCCGGACGTCGTCCCCGGTGGCGACCAGCATCTTGCGGAAGGTCTCCGCCTCGGCCGCCGCGCCGAAGTCGACCTTCTCCAGCTTCGTCACCCCGTCGACCAGGTAGGCGACTTCGGGCCCGAAGCCGGCGCTCACCTGCTCCAGCGTCAACTCGGTGTCCTCCACGGTGTCGTGAAGGAGCGAGGCGACCAACGTGGTCGTCCCCGCGCCGAGTTGGGCCAGGATCATGGTGACGGCCAGCGGGTGGGTGATGTACGGCTCGCCGCTCTTGCGCTTCTGCCCGCGGTGGCTGGCCTCGGCGAGCCGGTAGGCCCGGCCGAGCAGGCCGAGGTCGGCCTGCGGATGGTGGCGGCGGTGGGCCTGCACCAGTGGTTCGAGCGCGTCGGGCACCGGCGTGCGGCCGGTGGCCAGCACCGCGGCGCGGCCGGCCCGGCCGAGGGCGGCCCGGCCGAGGCCTCCCAGGGGGCGCTTTGGCCCGGCCTGCCGTGCGGACGTCGGCTGCCCCGCCAGGGGCTGCCCGGCTTCGATGGTCATCGGCACCTCCGGCAGCGGTCACCGGGAGCATTGGCCGACCCGGTGGTCCATGCTACCGAGCAGAGCACGTTCCGCGACGCCCTGCTCCCCGTCCGTCATCGGGATCACCCGAACGGGGGGATTCGCAGCCGTACGAAATGGGCAAACCGGCCGCGCCTGTTATCGGTCGGCGGCGGCGAGCCACTGCGGGTCGAGCTCCCCGCGGGCCACGATGACCGCCGGACCGGTCTTCTCCACCCGTCCGTCCGGG
The DNA here is from genome assembly GCF_040655255.1 of Kitasatospora sp. NPDC050463. Classification (NCBI taxonomy): domain Bacteria; kingdom Bacillati; phylum Actinomycetota; class Actinomycetes; order Kitasatosporales; family Streptomycetaceae; genus Kitasatospora; species Kitasatospora sp. NPDC050463. The sequence goes on along the minus strand of NZ_JBFAJO010000012.1, from coordinate 45,778 downwards.
TACTCGGTGATCATCAGCCGGCCTCCCAGCACGTCCACGGTGTAGGTGACGGCCTCGCCGGTGACGGCCGGGTCGACGCCGTCCCGGCGGGCGGCGGCCACCGCGACGGCGCAGGCGCCGGTGCCGCAGGAGCGGGTCTCGCCGGAGCCGCGCTCGTGCACCCGCATCGCGACGTGCCGCGGCCCGCGGTCCACCACGAACTCGACGTTGACGCCCTCCGGGTAGACGCCCGCGGGGCTGGTGAGCGGCGCGCTCAGCAGGTCGCCGGCCTGGTCGAGGCCGTCCACGAAGGCGACCGCGTGCGGGTTGCCCATGTTCACGTTGCGGGCCGGCCAGCGCCGCTCGCCGACCGCCACCTCGATCCCGTCCGGACCGGGCAGCATCGCGCGGCCCATGTCCACGGTCACCAGGCCGGGCGTGCCGTCCTCGGCGTCCTCGGCCACCCGCACCCGCCGCACCCCGGCCCGCGTGGCCACCGCGAGCTCACCGCGCTCGGCGAGCCCGGCCTCGACCAGGTAACGGGCGAAGACCCGCACGCCGTTGCCGCACATCTCGCCGATCGAGCCGTCGGAGTTGCGGTAGTCCATGAACCACTCGGCCCGGTCGGCCTGGTCGGCCGCGACCGGGTCGGCGGCCGAGCGCACCACGCGCAGCAGCCCGTCCCCGCCGATGCCGGCCCGGCGGTCGCAGAGCGCGGCGACGGCCTCGGGGCCGATCGTCAGCAGGCCGTCCGGGTCGGGCACGATGACGAAGTCGTTCTGGGTGCCGTGCCCCTTCAGGAAGGGCAGGCCGACGGGGGTCGTCACGGAGGATTCGCTCACCCTGCCGATCATACTGAGCGGGCCCGCACCGCCGCGCCGCGGACCAGCCGGCGGACCGCGCTCCCCCGCAGGGCGGCCGGGCGGCGGCCGCCGGGCGATCAGCGCAGGTGGACGACCCGCCAGAGCGCGAGCGCGCAGGCGGCCAGTGCGACCAGGGTGTAGATCACGATCGCCTTCCACCCGGCCCGCCGGCCCGAACCGCGGCGCGGCAGGCCCGGCCACTTGTAACCGGCGTGCCGGGCGGCCATCGCGCCCCAGCCGACCGAGGCCGCGGTGAGCAGCAGGCCGAGCATGCCGACCATCGCGGAGCCGGCCCCGGCCGAACCGAAGGCGAGCGGGAAGGCGAACATCAGCGAGCCGGCGGTGGCCAGCAGCGCGATCGGCAGGGTCTGCCACCAACGGAGCCGGCGGCGCGGTCGGATCTCCCGCTCGTGCACCGCACCGGCCGGGGCGCTGGTGTCCAGGCCCGGCAGCGCGAGCGCGTAGGAGGTGGGGCCGTCGAGGCCGGGCAGCACGGGCAGGTCCGCCAGGGCCGAGGCGTCGGGGCCGTCGGCCTGGGCGGTGGCCCCGCCACTCATCGGTCTGGCGCTCTGGCCGGTTTCGGGGCCGGTACCCGTCGACACGCGGCCTCCCCTGACAGTTCGACACGAGTGCGACTCGCGGCCGGGCACGGTCGACCCGCCCGGGCCGACCCTTATGGCATCGATGATGGCATGTTCAGGGAGGCGTTCCGGGCCTGACCGGGGCCATCGGGTGATCCGTGGCCATCACGTGATCGGGCCGTAACCGTCGGTTCTTCCTGCACGCCCACCTGCGCGCGCAGGTGCACCGCCGAAATGGCCGGATACCGTCTACGCCCGGCTCGATCACTGACGGCCGATCAGCTCCAGCGAGCGGGAGAGGAGCTCGGCGGGGTCGGCGCCGACCGGCCGCGAGAGCCAGTGGATCCGGTCGTCGCGACGGAACCAGGACTCCTGACGGCGGGCGAACCGCTTGGTCGCCCGGACGGTCTCGGCGCGGGCCTCCTCCTCGGTGCACTCACCGGCGAAGTGGTCCAGCACCTGCTGGTAGCCGAGCGCGCGGGAGGCCGTCCGGCCCTCGCGCAGGCCGAGCTTCTCCAGCTCCCGCACCTCGTCCAGGAGGCCGGCCCGCCACATCCGGTCGACCCGCAGGGTGATCCGCTCGTCCAGCTCGGGCCGGGGCACCGCGACACCGATCTGGACCGCGTCGTAGACGGCGGTGTTGCTCGGCAGGTTGGCGGTGAACGGCCGGCCGGTGATCTCGATGACCTCCAGCGCCCGGACGATCCGCCGGCCGTTGCCGGTCAGGATCGCCTCGGCGGCGGCCGGGTCCAGCTCCGCCAGCCGCCGGTGCAGCGCGTACGGGCCGGCCTCGGCCAGCTCGGCCTCCAGCCGGGCCCGGACCGCCGGGTCGGTGCCGGGGAACTCCATCTCGTCGATCGCCGCCCGGACGTACAGCCCGGAGCCCCCGACCAGGACCGGGGTGCGGCCGGCCACGAGCAGCCGGTCGATCTCGGCCCGGGCGAGCCGCTGGTACTCGGCCACGCTGGCGGCCTCGGTGACGTCCCAGACGTCCAGCAGGTGGTGCGGGATGCCCTCGCGCTCCGGCACGGTGAGCTTGGCGGTGCCGATGTCCATGCCCCGGTAGAGCTGCATCGAGTCGGTGTTGATCACTTCGCCGCCCAGGCTGCGGGCGATGGCGACGGCGAGGTCGGACTTGCCGGCGGCGGTGGCACCCACCACCGAGACGACACGGGGCGGGACGGCGTGGGGCGGGGCGGTACGGGAGCTGCTCACCGGACCAGTCTCGCAAAACCGTCGCCGCGCCGGTGACCTCCCCGCCCGGCTGGTCCCGCCGGGCGACGATATGAGCGATTCCGGACGTTTGCGCCGGACCGCGAACGGTTCGGCCACGACGGACGTTGAGCAGGAGACAGAGAGGAACGGTGAGACCACCATGGGTCTGATGGACAACCTCAAGGGCAAGGCCGGGGAGCTCAAGGAGAAGGCGAGCGAACTGGCCGGCAAGCACAGCGAGCAGATCGAGCACGTGGTGGACAAGGCCGGCGGCGCGATCGACAAGGCGACCAAGGGCAAGTACAGCGAGAAGATCGAGCACGGCGCCAGCAAGGCCAAGGGAGCGGTGGACGACTTCGCCCACAAGCCCGGCGACCACGGCGCGGGCGGCACCCCCGGCCAGGGCCCGACCGTCTGATCCCGGCCCCGTCCCGCAGACCCGGCCCCGGGCGGACCGCGGCACCGAGCGAGCGACCGCGGCCCCCGGCGGTCCGGTCGCGGCCCCGGGCGTCAGCTCCAGGACGCGACGACGTACCCGACCCCGTACGGCGCGTCCCGGTAGCCCAGCCGCGCGGTGAGGCCGGCGCCCTCGGCGGCGCCGGCCAGCACCTGCCAGGGAGCCCGGCCCTCGGCCAGCAGTTCGGCGGCCAGCCCCCGGTCCACGGCGGCCAGCGCCGCCACGTCCGCCGAGCCCAGCGCGTCCGCGATCACCGCGTCGAAGCCCTCGGCCCGCTCGTCCAGGTAGCCCGGCGCCTTCAGCGAGCGGCAGGCGCTGCCGTCGCCCATCACCAGCAGCCCCACCCGGTCGGCCAGCCCGGCCAGACCCTGGCCCAGCCCGAGCATCCGGTCGACGGGCGCGTCGGCGGGCACCGCGCAGGCGTGCGTCGGCAGGGTCGCCCCGGCCCGCTCCAGGAGCCAGGCGCCGACGGTCAGCGAGGGGGAGAGTTCCGGCCCCTCGACCCGGCCGGACGGCAGCTTGGCCACCAGCGGCACCCCGTACCGGTGGAACGAACCCGCCCCGCCCTCGGTCCACACCTCGGGCTCGGGCCCGGTGCCGACCACCACGACCAGCTCCGGCCCGGTCGCGAGCAGCGCGGCGAGCGCCTCGTCACAGGCCGCGCGCAGCGGCTCCAGCTCGGCGGCGGCGCCGGCGGCGACCTCCGGGACGAGCAGCGGCGGACAGGGGCAGACGGCGGCGGCAACCAGCATGTGGATCACTCTAACCAAGAAGGAAAGCGGTTCGGCGGCCGACGAGAGCGGCCCGGCGGGATCCGAGATCCCACCGGGCCGCCGAACGGTCGACGGTCAGTCGCCGCAGCAGCCGCCCGACGCGGGGGCGGCCGACGGTGCCGGCGCACCGATGGTGGGCAGGCCGAGCATCACGCCGGCCGGCTTGGCCGCCGTGGCCGCCTGGCGCTTCTCCCAGGCGTCGCCGGCCCGGGTACGGCGCACCGCGAGGGTCGGGCCCTCGGCCAGCAGGTGGTGCGGGGCGGCGTAGGTGATCTCGACGGTCACCATGTCGCCCGGGCGCACCGGCTCGGTGGGCCGGCTGCCGTGCTCGTCGTTCTCCCCTCGCAGGCTCGGGTTGAAGTGCACCAGCCGGTTGTCGGGGGCGCGGCCGGAGAGCCGGTCGGTCCTGCCGTCCTTCTTGCCCTCGCCCTCGGCGACCAGGATCTCCAGCGTGCGGCCGACCTGCTTCTTGTTCTCCTCCCAGGAGATCTCCTCCTGGAGCGCGATCAGCCGGTCGTAGCGGGCCTGCACGACGGCCTTCGGCACCTGGTCCGCCATCTCGGCCGCCGGGGTACCGGGGCGCTTGGAGTACTGGAAGGTGAAGGCGTTGGTGAAACGGGCCTCGCGCACGGTGTGCATGGTCTGCTCGAAGTCCTCCTCGGTCTCGCCGGGGAAGCCCACGATGATGTCGGTGGAGATGGCCGCGTCCGGCATCGCCTCGCGCACCTTGCGGATGATGCCGAGGAAACGCTCCTGCCGGTACGAGCGGCGCATCGCCTTGAGCACGGTGTCCGAGCCGGACTGCAGCGGCATGTGCAGCTGGTGCATCACGTTCGGGGTCTCGGCCATCGCGGCGATCACGTCGTCGGTGAAGTCGCGCGGGTGCGGGGAGGTGAAGCGGATCCGCTCCAGGCCCTCGATCTGACCGGCGGCGCGCAGCAGCTTGGAGAAGGCCTCGCGGTCGCCCAGGTCGGAGCCGTAGGCGTTGACGTTCTGGCCCAGCAGGGTGACCTCGATGACGCCCTCGCCGACCAGCGCCTCGATCTCGGCGAGGATGTCGCCCGGACGGCGGTCCTCCTCCTTGCCGCGCAGTGCGGGCACGATGCAGAAGGTGCAGGTGTTGTTGCAGCCGACCGAGATGGCCACCCACGCGGCGTACGCGGACTCGCGGCGGGTGGGCAGCGTGGAGGGGAAGGTCTCCAGCGATTCCAGGATCTCGACCTGGGCCTTGCGCTCGACCGCGGCCCGCTCCAGGAGCGCGGGCAGGTGCCCGATGTTGTGGGTGCCGAACACCACGTCGACCCAGGGGGCCTTGCGGACGATGGTGTCGCGGTCCTTCTGGGCCAGGCAGCCGCCGACGGCGATCTGCATGCCCCGGTGGCGGCTCTTCACCGGCGCCAGCTGCCCGAGGTTGCCGTACAGCTTGTTGTCGGCGTTCTCGCGCACCGCGCAGGTGTTGAACACGACCAGGTCCGGGTCGCCGTCCTGCCCAGCCTTCACGTACCCGGCGTCCTCCAGCAGCCCCGACAGGCGCTCGGAGTCGTGGACGTTCATCTGGCAGCCGTACGTGACGACCTTGTAGCTCTTCAATCCGCTCTCACCGCTCACCCGACCAGGGTACGGGCACCCGCGAAGGGCTTTTCCCCGGACCGTCCGCCCGTCCGCCCCCTCGCCCGACCCCTCGGCCGACCCCGGCCGCCCCCCTCGCCGACCGTCCACCCCTCCCGTTCGCCGCGCGAGCCTGGCACTATCCCTGCATGGCTCCCTCCCCCGCGGCCCGACCCGGCACCGCCCTCCGCGCGGCCACCCGCAGCCCGCTGTGGCGGACGCTGCTGGCCCTGGTGCTGGTGCTGGCCGGGTTCGGCGGCTGGTGGGTCTCGGCGGGCCGCTCACCCGGCTACCCGCGCGGCGAGACCGGTTTCGCCACCGGGGTGCAGCGCGGGGTGTACGACCGGTACGGGCAGCTGCTGGAGACCCACGTCGCCAGGGCGATGCCGGGGGTGCGCCTGCGACTGGACAACTCACAGGGCTCGATCGACAACCTGGCCCGGGTCACCAGCGGCCAGGACGACTTCGCGATCGCGACCGCCGACGCCGTCGCCCAGTACTCCGGCCCCGGCAAGGACCGGTTGCGGGCCATCGCCCGGCTCTACGACGACTACCTCCAGCTGATCGTCCCGGCCTCCTCCCCGGTGCGCCGGACCGCCGACCTCAAGGGCAAGCGGGTCGGCGTCGGGCAGTCGCTGTCCGGGGTCAACCTGGTGACCAGGCGGCTGCTCTCCTCGGCCGGCCTAGACCCGGACCACGACATCACGCCGGTCATGCTGGGCGTCGGCGACGCGGCCGACCAGCTGCGGGCCGGCAAGCTGGACGCCTTCTTCTGGTCCGGCGGGCTGCCGACCAACGCGCTGACCGACCTGTCGGACCACGTCGCGATCAGGATCGTGCCGCTCGGCGACCTCGCCGAAGCCGTGCACAAGGTCGAGGGCGGCGGCACCGACGCCTACCGGGCCGCCACCATGCCGAAGGGCACCTACCCCGACGCCGAGCCCAAGGACGCCGTGGCCACCGTGGCCGTGCCCAACCTGCTGATCACCCGGGAGGACGTCGACACCGACCTGGTCCAGGGCATGACCCGGGCGGTGATAGACAGCCGCGACCAGATCGGCTCCCAGGTGCACGCCGCCCAGCTGGTGGACCTGCGCACCGCCGTCTACACCGACCCGCTCGCGCTGCACGAGGGCGCGATGCGCTACTACCGCTCGGTGAAGCCGTGACGCGGTAGCTCCCGACACCGCGGAGCCGAGACGCGGTGGCTCCGGACACCGCAGGGCCGTGACGCCGTCGAGCCGTGACGGCCGCAGGGCCGCGAGACGCCGGCCTCAGAGCCCCTTCCCCGCCCGCGGCACCGCCAGCGTCACCGCGAGACCGGTCGGCCGCACCGGGGCGAAGGTGAGCGAGCCGCCGGCCGCCAGCAACAGGGTGCGGGCGATCGAGAGCCCGAGGCCCGAGCCGTCCACGTTCTGGTGGCGCGCACTGCGCCAGAACCGGTCGCCGGCCCGCGCCAGCTCCTCCTCGGTGAGGCCTGGCCCGGCGTCCGAGACGGTCACCGCGACCTCCTCGCGCCGCACCGCGACCAGCAGCCGCACCCGGCTGCCGGCCGGGCCGAACTTGAGCGCGTTGTCGAGCACCGCGTCCAGCGCGCTGCCGAAGCCGATCGGGTCGGCCATGCCGAGCGCGAGCGCCGGGCCCTCCCAGCCGAGCTCGATCCCGCGCTGCTGGGCCACCGGGCGCCAGGCGTCCGCCCGGGCCAGGGTGAGCGCCGCCAGGTCGGTCGGCTCGGGCTCGGGACGGGCGTGCTCGGCGGTGGCCAGCCCGAGCAGGTCGTCCAGCACCCGGGCGAGCCGCACGCCCTCCTCCCGGACCCGGCCGAGCTCCTCGTCGTGCCCCTCGGGCAGCTCCAGGCCCAGGACCTCGACCCGCAGCAGCAGCGCCGCCAGCGGGTTGCGCAGCTGGTGGGAGGCGTCCGCGACGAAGGCCTTCTGCTGGTCCAGGGCGAGCACCACGTGGTCGGCCATCTCGTTGAACGAGCGGGCCAGGCGTTGCAGCTCGGGTGGCCCGCCGCCGGGCGCCACCCGGGCGTTCATCCGGCCGGTGGCGATGTCGTGGGTGGCCCGGTCCAGGGTCCGCACCGGGCGCAGCACCCACTCCGTGAGCCGGGCGGCCAGCAGCACCGCGACGATCATCGCGGCCGCCTCGCCGGCCCCGATCACCAGCCAGCGGTGCAGGACCCGGGTGCGCATCCCACCGGTCGGGGACTCGCTGAGCACCACCGCGACCACGTCACCGTCCCGGACCACCGGGGTCGCGATGGTCAGGGTCCGGTCGGGGGTCCACGGCCAGACCTGCGGCGGGTTGTGGCTGCGCCGCCCGTCCAGCGCCTCCTGGAAGGCCTGCTCGCCCCAGCCGCCCGCGGGTACCCGCCAGTTCTCCGGAGCGGTGGCGATCGGCAGGCCGTCGCGCTGGAAGATGCCGAGCCGCACGCCGTAGAGGTCGTGGTAGCGCGCCACCTCGGCGTCCAGCGCGTGCCGGCGGCTGAGGTCGCCGGGGGCGGGCTGCGGGTCGCCCTTGACGGCGGACTCCAGCCCGGAGACGCCGGAGGTGGGCAGGTCCTGGGCGAACCGGGCGGCGTCGTCGAGCCGGTCGACGACCACCCGGCTCTGCTCGGCGGCCGCGACCGCCGCGGCGAGCGGCAGCCCGAGCGCGGCCAGTACACAGAGCATCAGGGCAAGCAGGATGCCGAGCAGGCGGGTGCGCACGTGCGGTCAGTGCTCCGCGCGGGCCTGAGGGGCTTCCGCGGCGGCCGGGGCGGCCGGGGCGGCCGGGCAGTCGGGGATCAGCCGGTAGCCGACGCCCCGGACGGCCTCGACCAGCCCGGGCAGGGCGAGCTTGGTGCGCAGCGAGCCGATGTGCACCTCCAGGGTGCGGCCGTTGCCCTCCCAGCCGCTGCGCCAGACCTCGCTGAAGATCTGCTCGCGGCGGTAGACCACGCCGGGGCTCTGCGCGAGCAGCGCCAGCAGATCGAACTCCTTGCGGGTGAGCGGGACGTCCCGGCCGTCCACGCTGACCCGGCGGCGCTCGCGGTCGATCTGGATGCCGCGGGACTCCAGCGGCCCGCGCTGCTGCGGTACGACGTCGGGCGCGGGTGCCGCCGCTGCGGCGGGCGCCGCGCCGCGCCGGGCCACGGCGTGGATCCGGGCGAGCAGCTCGCCCATGTCGTAGGGCTTGGTGACGTAGTCGTCGGCGCCGAGGTTGAGGCCGTGGATCCGGGAGCGGATGTCGGCGCGCGCCGTCACCATGATCACGGGCACGCCGCTGCCGGCCCGGATCCGGCTGCAGACCTCGAAGCCGTCGCGGTCGGGCAGGCCGAGGTCGAGCAGGACCACCCGGTACGGGTCGTTGCCGTCCGGCACCAGCGCGTCCAGCGCCTCGTGGCCGCTGCGGGCGTGCCGGACCTGGAAGCCGTGCCGGCCCAGGACCGCGACCAGCGCGGCGGCCACACGTTCGTCGTCCTCGACGAGCAGCAGTCGCATCGTTCCTCCTCCCCCCGACGTTCCCCGGGGTGTCGCGTGATGTTCACGGGCCCCACCGGGCAGGTCCCGGTCCTGCGCAGTATGGGCCAGCGGAGCGCCGGACGCCAGGGTCGGCCACGCCCCGGGACCGCCGGGGACGGCGCGCGGCGGGTCGGCTGCCCGCTGTCACGGTGCCCCCGATTTCCCGGTGTGAACGGTGCTTGCCCGGCGTGTGGCCGGATCGTGATCCTCAAGTTCCGCTCAGATCGGCTGACGTGACATCGTCATGGCTCCTATGGTCACCCCACCGGGGGCCGAGGCTCCGCCGGCCGAGGCCCCCGGTTCCCACCATCACTGCTGCCCAGGGGAGTTCGAATCCCGGGCTGACACGAGGAGCAGGCGCGATGACCGAGAGCCTGATCAAGGACTCCAGCGCCGCGACCGCTCCGCTGGTGGTGCTGAGCGGAGTGAACAAGCACTTCGGCGCTCTGCACGTCCTCCAGGACATCGATCTGGAGATCGCCGAGGGCGAGGTGGTGGTGCTGATCGGCCCCTCCGGCTCGGGTAAGTCCACGCTCTGCCGGACGATCAACCGGCTGGAGACCGTCGACTCCGGCACGATCACCATCGACGGCCGCCCGCTGCCCGCCGAGGGCCGGGAACTGGCCAGGCTCCGGGCCGAGGTCGGCATGGTGTTCCAGAGCTTCAACCTCTTCGCGCACAAGACCGTGCTGGAGAACGTGGTGCTCGGCCAGGTCAAGGTGCGCGGCATCGCCCGCGAGCAGGCCGTGCGGACCGCCAAGGAACTGCTGGAGCGGGTGGGGGTCGGCGCGCAGGCGGCGAAGTTCCCGGCCCAGCTCTCCGGCGGCCAGCAGCAGCGCGTCGCGATCGCCCGGGCACTGGCGATGAACCCCAAGGTGATGCTCTTCGACGAGCCCACCTCGGCGCTCGACCCGGAGATGATCAACGAGGTGCTGGAGGTCATGCGACAGCTGGCCGCCGACGGCATGACGATGGTCGTCGTCACCCACGAGATGGGCTTCGCCCGCTCCGCGGCCAACCGCGTGCTGTTCATGGCGGACGGCCGGATCGTCGAACAGAACACCCCCGAGGCCTTCTTCACCGCGCCGCGCAGCGACCGCGCGAAGGACTTCCTCTCGAAGATCCTGCACCACTGAGTTTTCCGGGCCGGACCACCGGTCGGCGACGGCGATCGCGCCGCCGCCGATCCCGTCCGCCCGGCCACCTTCCTGCCGCCAGAGCCCGGTTGAACCGTGGCCCAGCCCCGAGGAGAAGCACCCTCATGAGGACTCGTCGCACCTTCGCCGTCGCGCTCTGTGCCATCGCGCTCACCGCCACCGCCGCCTGCGGCAAGGACGGCACGCCCGGCGATGCCGCCGCCGCCGGCGGCAGCAGCGCCCCCAAGCTGCCCACCTACACCGTCAAGACCGACGCGAAGGTGGACTCCGCGATCTTCGCCGAGGCCAAGAAGCGCGGTCAGCTGATCATCGGCGCCAAGTCCGACCAGCCGTTCCTCGGTTTCGAGGACCTCGCCAGCGGCGACCGCAGCGGCTTCGACATCGAGATCGCCAAGATGATCGCCGCGGACCTCGGCTTCACCCCGCAGCAGATCAAGTGGCAGACCCTGGTCTCCTCGCAGCGCGAGCCCGCGATCTCCAAGGGCCAGATCGACTTCTACGTCGGCACCTACAGCATCAACGACGAGCGCAAGAAGACGGTCTCCTTCGCCGGCCCGTACTTCATCGCCGGCCAGGACTTCCTGGTGAAGTCGGACAACACCTCGATCACCGGCCCGGAGTCGGTGAACGGCAAGAACATCTGCACCGCCACCGGCTCCACCTCGATCAAGAACATCCAGCAGTACTCGCCGAAGATCACCCAGTTCGACACCTACTCGGCCTGCGTCGAGAAGCTGATGTCCGGCGAGGTCGACGCGGTCACCACCGACGACGCCATCCTCAAGGGCTACGCCTCCAAGTACGCAGGCAAGCTCAAGGTGGTCGGCAAGCCGTTCACCAAGGAGAACTACGGCGTCGGCCTGAACAAGGACGACGCCGCGCTGCGGGGCGCCATCAGCGACGCCCTCAAGGCCCACCAGGACAACGGCGACTGGAAGAAGGCGTACGACGCCACCCTCGGCCTCTCCGGCGCCCCGGCCCCGCAGCCGCCGGCCCTGGAGCGGTACTGATCTCCCGGCCGAACCGCTGCTGACCAACTCTGACCAACTCTGAGAGGAGGGCCGCCGGATGGGTTTCCTGTTCGAGGACGGCAACTTCGCGCTGTTCCGCGACGGCTTCCTGCAGACGATCGAGCTGAGCGCGCTCAGCGCACTGCTCGCCCTGCTGCTGGGCACCCTGCTGGCGGCCTTCCGGGTCTCCCCCATACCGGCGCTGCGCGGCTTCGGCACCGCCTGGGTGACGATCTTCCGCAACACCCCGCTGACCGTGCTGTTCTTCGCCGTGACGTTCGGGCTCCCGCCGCTCGGCGTGCACTTCAGCCACCTCACCTTCGCGGTGCTGGCGCTCGGCAGCTACACCGCGTCGTTCGTCTGCGAGGTGCTGCGCTCGGGCATCAACACCGTGCCGCTCGGCCAGGCCGAGGCCGCCCGCAGCATCGGCATGACCTTCGGTCAGACCCTCACCACGATCATCCTGCCGCAGGCGGCCAGGACGGTGCTGGCACCGATGAGCAGCGTCTTCATCGCCCTGCCGAGGAACTCGGCGATCGCCGGCGCGTTCAGCGTCAGCGAGCTGTACAGCGTCCAGCAGGGCTTCTCCGAGGACGGCTACTCGATCTTCGCGATCTTCTTCTGGGTGGCCTGCGCCTACCTGACGATCAGCGCCGTCGTCGCCCTGCTGTTCCGCTTCCTGGAAGACCGACTGGCGGTGGCCCGATGAGAGAGCGAAGCGAACGAATCATGGAAAGGCGCGCGTTGGCGAACGCCTTCGCCGAGCGAAGCGAGGTGGGCGCATGAGCTCCCTCTTCACCCGCGCCTCCACGGCCGGCGTCCTCTACGACGCCCCCGGCCCGCGCGCCCGCGCACGGTACCGGCTGTTCGGCCTGCTGTCGCTGCTCGCGATCGCCGGCCTGCTCTGGTACGCCGTCGCCAGCCTGGCCTCCAACGGCCAGTTCGACGCCGAGCTCTGGGACGCCTTCCAGTACACCAACATCCAGCAGCGGATCGTCGACGGCCTGCTGGCCACCCTGGAGGCCTTCGGGCTGGCCGCGGTCTTCTCGCTGGGCCTGGGCGCGCTGCTGGCGGCCGGGCAGCTCTCCGACCACAAGCCGGTGCGCTGGGCGGCCGTCTCCTTCGTCCAGTTCTTCCGGGCGATGCCGCTGCTCATCCTGATCGTCGCGCTCTACTACGCCTTCTTCGCCAAGAACCCGATGTGGGCCCTGGTGCTCGGGCTCACCCTCTACAACGGGTCCGTGCAGGCGGAGATCATCCGCAGCGGCGTCAACGCGGTGCCGCGCGGTCAGGGTGAGGCCGCGTTCGCGCTCGGCCTGCGCAAGACCCAGGTGATGACGACCATCCTGGTGCCGCAGGCGGTCCGCTCGATGCTGCCCTCGATGATCGGCCAGCTGGTCGTCACCCTGAAGGACACCTCGCTCGGCTTCATCATCACCTACCACGAGCTGCTGTTCGTCGGTAAGGCGATCGCCAGTCAGCCGATCAACGCCGCGGGCTTCCCCTACATCCCGGTGGTCCTGGTGATCGGGCCCATCTACATCCTGATGTGCCTCCTGCTCACCGCGCTCGCCCGGTGGATCGAGGCACGCGGCCGCCGTGGCGCGAACCGGCGCACATCAGCTGCTGCTTGACGGACACGCAGGCGAACTGTTGCATTGCTCTTCGTGACACCATCCGGGACCATCCTCGCGGCATATGACGCCCCCTCGTCGGCCTGCCCGGCCCCGGAGGTCTGCGGCTCCACCCGGCCGGCCGGCCGCTGCCCGGAGGGTCCGGCATGGACCCGGTGATCGTGGTCGGGGCCGGACCGGTCGGTCTGGCCCTGGCCCTCGCCCTCGCCCGGCACGAGGTGCCGACCGTCGTCCTGGACGAGGGTTCCGGGCTCTGCCCCGAGGGTCCGCGCAGCGTCGTGCTCGGCGCCGACACCGCCGCCTTCCTGACCCGGATCGGCTACCCCCGGGCCGTCTCGGACGCCGCCCAGTGGGACGCCTTCACCATCTGGCGCCGCCGCCAGGAGGTGCTGCGGATCGACCTGACCGGGACCCTCGCCCTGCACCTGCCCCAGCACCGCCTCCAGCGCGGCCTGCGCGACGCCCTGACCGGCACCCCGCTGGTGCGGCTCGTACCGCTCAGCCGCGTCACCGAACTCGCCCAGGACCGCGACGGCGTCAGCGTCCGCACCCGCAACCCGCAGGACGGCACCGAGACCTGGTGGCGCGGCAGCCACCTGGTCGGCTGCGACGGCGCCCGCTCCGCCGTCCGGAAGCTGCTGAAGATCCGCTTCCCCGGCCGGCCGGCCGTCGACCGCAACGCCATCGCCACCGTCCGGGTCGACCTGCCCTTCACCGAGGCCCGGCTGCACCGCGAGCCCCCGTGGCGCGGCGACCGCGAGGCCTCCGCCCGCCCGCTGCCGGACGGCGTCTGGCGCCTCGACTGGCGACTGCCCCCCGGCCGGCCCGCCCCCACCGAGCCGGTCGATCCGCACGCCACCTGGCCCGGCATCGTCACCGGCGACACCCTGCTCACCCGGGTCACCGCGACCCTCACCGGCTGGTGCGGCGAACTCCCCCGGTACGAGCTGCTCGCCGCCGCGGACCACACCGCCCAGCAGCGCCTGGCCGCCCGCTTCCGCAGCGGCCGCTGCTTCCTCGCCGGCGACGCCGCCCACCTGCACGGCGCCCTCGGCATGCAGAACCTCGCCGACGGCCTGCGCGACGCCGACAACCTCGCCTGGCGGCTCGCCCTCGCCTGGCACCTCCACACCGGCGGCCCCCAGCCCGGCGGCTCGCTGCTCGACGGCTACGAGGCCGAGCGGCGCGGCGCGGTCGGCGCCCGGCTGCGCGCCGTCGACCAGGCCATGCCACTGCTGCGCCCGCTGCGCGGGTGGCAGGCCACCCGGCGCTCGCTGCTCTCCGGCTCGTTCCGCAAGCACGCACCGCTGCTCGCCGACGGCCAGCTCGGCACCGGCCGCTTCGGCGGGGCCCCCGCCTACCCGGCGGCGCCCAGCGGCGTCCCCGGGCGGGTCCCGGTGCAGCGCGGCCAGCGCGGCGCGACCTCGCTCAGCGAACTGCTGCCCGCCACCTCGCCCGGCGTGCTCGTCCCGGACCTGCCGGTGCTCACCACCGACGGCACGCCGGACCAGCTGCACGCCCGGCTCGGCGCCACCTTCCTGCTGCTGCTGGTCGCCCCCGGAACCGCGGTCTGGTCCGCCGAGCACTGGCTCGGCGCGGGCCTGATGCCCCGGCTGGCCGAGGTCGCCGGGGCCCTGCCGGTGCCGGCCGAGGTGCTGGTCACCGAGGAGTACCCGGGAGCCGGACCGCACACCGTGCTGCTGATCCGGCCCGACGGCCACCTGGTCGGAGTCACCCAGGGCGCCGCGGCCGAGGACCTCCAGGCGCTGGCCGACCGGGCCCGGGGCGGGCCGCCGCCGCTGGCCGGCACCGCCGAACCCGACCGGGCGGACGGCACCGCGCCCGATCCCGGGCCGGGATCGGGCGCGGTGCCCGGACCGGTCTCCGGCGCGGCGCCGCACCCGGCGGACTCGCCTAGCGGGCCACCTCGGTGACCCGGCTCTCCCGCACCACCGTGACCCGGATCTGGCCCGGGTAGGTCAGCTCCTCCGCCACCTGCTTGGCGACCTCGCGGGCGATCACCTGCGCACCGAGGTCGTCCACCACCTCCGGCCGCACCATCACCCGCACCTCGCGGCCGGCCTGCATCGCGTACACCTTGGCCACCCCGTCGTGGGCCCGGGCGATCTCCTCCAGCCGCTCCAGGCGGCGGACGTAGACCTCCAGCGACTCCTTGCGCGCCCCCGGACGGCCGCCCGAGCAGGCGTCGGCGGCCTGGATCAGCACCGCCTCGACCGTCCTCGGCTCCACCTCGCCGTGGTGCGCCGCGATCGCGTGCACCACGTCCGCCGACTCGCCGTGCCGGCGGGCGAAGTCCGCCCCGATCGCCGCATGGCTGCCCTCGACCTCGTGCGTCATCGCCTTGCCGATGTCGTGCAGCAGGGCCGAACGACGCACCGGCTCCGGGTCCACCCCGAGCTCGGCGGCCATCATCCCGGCCAGGTGCGCCGACTCCACCAGGTGACCGAGGACGTTCTGCCCGTACGAGGCGCGGTAGCGCAAGGTGCCCAGGGTGCGCACCAGCTCCGGATGCATCCCGCCGAGCCTGGCCGACAGCAGCGCGTCCTCACCCGCCCGGAAGCAGCGCCGCTCGACCTCGTCGCGGCTGCGCTCGTGGACGTCCTCGATCCGCATCGGGTGGATCCGGCCGTCCTCGACCAGTTGCTCCAGGGTGAGCCGGGCGGTCTCCCGACGGACGGGGTCGAAGCAGGACAGCTGCACCGAGGCCGGGGTGTCGTCGATGATCAGATTGACACCGGTGACCGCCTCGAAGGTGCGGATGTTACGGCCCTCCCGGCCGATGATCCGCCCTTTCATCTCCTCGTTCGGCAGCCGGAAGACCGACACCGCCGTCTCGGCGGTCTGCTCGCTCGCCAGCCGCTGGATCGCCCCGGCGACGATCTCCCGGGCCCGCTGCTCGCCCTCCTCCTTGGCCGCCCGCTCGATCTCGCGGACGGCGACGGCCGACTCGCGCCGTGCCTCGGCCGCGGCCTCCCGGACGAGTTGGGCGCGGGCCTCGGCGGCCGAGAGCCCGGCGGCCCGCTCCAGCTCCGCCGCCCGCCGCCGCACCAGCTCGTCGGCCTCGGCCCGGGACCGCTCCAAGGCGGTCGACCGGTCGTCGAGTTCACCCTCCCGGAGGCGGAGCCGGCGCAGCTCCTCGGTCAGACGTTCCTCGCGCCGGTCGAGTTCGGCCCGCATCCGCGCGGCTTGCTCCTCGGCCCGGCGCCGGATCCGCTCGGTCTCGGCGGTGGCCCGTCGCTGCGCGGTCCGCAGGCGGCCGACCATCAGCCAGGCCGCCGCCAGGACGGCGACCAGTACCACCGCCGCCAGCAGGGGGACGACCGGTCCGGCGCTCAGCGCGATCCTCATCCTGCCCACTCCCCGTCCTGCGCGGTACGCCGCCCGGGACCAACCGCGACCGGGCCCGGGCATGCCTGCCCGAGGCGTGGCCGGGGAGTGATCGACGCGCTCCCGCACTGAGTGCGAGGCTAAGTGCAGGTTACGAAACGGTCAAGACTGGCCTGGGAGTTGACCGACTCCCACACAGGAGGGCCGTCATTCCCACCCGGAAGCGGATCCTCCGTCCACGTCCTCTCCATCCGCCCCGGCGTCGGCCGCCTCCGCGTCCAGGGCCTCCCGGACCACCCGGAAGGCCAGACCCTCGGAGTAGCCGCGCCGGGCCAGCACGCCGACCAGCCGGCGCATCCGGGCCTGCCGCTCCAGCCCGCCGGTCGCCCGCAGCTTGCGCTCGACCAGGGCCCGGGCCGCCTCGGTCTCGTCGTCGTGGTCCAGTTGCGCGACGGCCCGCTCGACCAGCTCGCCGGCCACCCCCTTGGTCCGCAACTCCTGGGCCAATGCCCGCCGGGAGAGACCGCGAACGGCGTGCCGGGACTCCACCCAGGCCTGAGCGAAGGCCGCGTCGTCGATCAGCCCGACCTCCTCCAGTCGGGTCAGCACCCCTTCGGCGACCTCGTCGGGGATCTCCCGCCTGCGCAGGGCGTCGGCCAGCTGCTTGCGGGTCTTGGCGGCGCCGGTGAGCAACCGCAGGCAGATGTCCCGCGCCAGGGCCTGCGGGTCGGCCGGCTCCGCCGCCTTCGCCCCCCGGGCCGCACGGGCTTCCTCGCGCCCTTCGCCCTCGGTGCGCTCCCGCGCGCGTGCCCGGGTACGACGGGTGCTCGCGCCCCGCCCGGCGCGCCGGCCGCCCTCGGCCGCGTCGGGCTCCCCGTACGGGTCGGCGATGGAGGCGGGGGCGGCCACACCCCCGTGACCGGCCGCCCCTGCCCCGCCCCGGAGGTCGGGGGTCGCCTCCTCCACCAGCGCCGAACGGCGTCGGCGCCGACCTGTGGGCAGCTCGGACGCGGACACCAGCCCGAGCCCGCCGTCCAGGGCCTCCGGACCGCTCGCGCCGCCGGGGCCGCCTCGACCGCCGACCCGGCCCGGCTCCGGCTTCGACCTCGGCTTCGGCTCCGGCTCCGCCACCGCGGCGAACCAGTCCGGCGGGCCGTGGTCGTCGTCATCCGGGCCGCCGGCCCCCGCCCTGCTGTGCTGCGTCATCGGCTCAGGCCTTGGCGGCCGCCGTCGTCTTCTTCGCCGCGGCCGTCTTGGCGGCGGTCGCGGTGATCGGCTTGACGCCGCCCTCGGCAGCGGCCGCAGGCGCCTCGCCCTCGGCCGGCTCCTCCGTCTTCGGGCCGATGCCGAGCTTGCTCTTGATCTTCCGCTCGATCTCGTCGGCGAGCTGCGGGTTGTCCCGCAGGAAGTTGCGGGCGTTCTCCTTGCCCTGGCCGAGCTGGTCGCCCTCGTAGGTGTACCAGGCGCCCGACTTGCGGATGAAGCCGTGCTCGACACCCATGTCGATCAGGCCGCCCTCACGGCTGATGCCCACGCCGTAGAGGATGTCGAACTCGGCCTGCTTGAACGGCGCGGCCACCTTGTTCTTGACGACCTTCACCCGGGTGCGGTTGCCGACCGCCTCGGTGCCGTCCTTCAGGGTCTCGATCCGGCGGATGTCGAGCCGGACGGAGGCGTAGAACTTCAGCGCGCGGCCACCGGTCGTGGTCTCCGGCGAGCCGAACATGACGCCGATCTTCTCGCGGAGCTGGTTGATGAACACCGCGGTGGTGTTCGACTGGTTCAGCGCACCGGCGATCTTGCGCAGCGCCTGGCTCATCAGACGGGCCTGCAGACCGACGTGCGAGTCGCCCATCTCGCCCTCGATCTCCGCGCGCGGGACGAGCGCCGCGACGGAGTCGATGATGATCAGGTCGACCGCGCCGGAGCGGATCAGCATGTCGGTGATCTCCAGCGCTTGCTCACCGGTGTCCGGCTGGCTGACCAGCAGGGCATCGGTGTCCACGCCGAGCTTCTTCGCGTACTCGGGGTCGAGCGCGTGCTCCGCGTCGACGAACGCGACCGTGCCGCCGGCCCGCTGCGCGTTGGCCGCCAGGTGCAGGGTCAGCGTGGTCTTGCCCGAGGACTCGGGGCCGTAGATCTCGACCACCCGGCCACGCGGGATGCCGCCGACGCCGAGGGCGACGTCCAGGGCGGTGGAACCGGTGGGGATCACCTCGATCGGCTCGTTGGCCTTCTCGCCCAGGCGCATCACCGAGCCCTTGCCGAACTGCCGCTCGATCTGGGCGAGTGCGTTCTCAAGGGCCTTCTCGCGGTCCGTACCTGCCATGACTTCCACCCTCGGGTTCTGTGCTGTGCGCTTCATCGTCCTCGACGCTAGCGCGTCCCACTGACAATCGGCCCGGGCCGGGCTCGGCCTGTGGAGAACTCTTGGCCGGAGAGTACAAAGAACATCTGTTCGATTCAAGCTCCGGCCGTTCGCACGGCCCGGCGGACACCGGTCGGCCGACCCACGGCGGCGCCCCGCCGGCCGGCCTCGCCCCGCCGAACTACTCCTTGTCGCCCCCGCCGTCCCCGCCCCGCCCGCCGCCGTGCCCGCCGTCGCGCCCCTCGCCGCGACCTGCCGCGTCGTCCCGCCCCGTGGCGCCGTCCTGACCCGGCCCCGCACCGCCGACCATCCGCCGCAGCCGGCGCACCGCCTTCCGGCGCAGCTCCCGCCGGGCCCGCCGCTGGGCGCCCCGGTCGATCCGCGGATCGGTGGCCACCTCGTACCGGCGCACGTAGGTGCCGACGAAGCCCTGCAGGGTGGCGGCCGCCGGGATGGCGATCAGCGCGCCCACCGCGCCGAGCAGCGCCGCGCCCGCGATCACCGAGCCGAAGGCCACCGCCGGGTGCACGTCCACCGTCTTCGCGGTGATCCGCGGGTGCAGCAGGTAGTTCTCGATCTGCTGGTAGACGACCACGAACGCCAGCACCCAGAGCGCGTCCACCGGCTCCACGGTGAGCGCGACCAGTACCGGCAGCGCGCCGGCCAGGTACGTCCCGATCGTGGGCACGAACTGCGACATGACGCCCACCCAGACCGCCAGCGCCGCCGCGTACGGCAGGTCCAGCAGCGCGAACATCACCCAGTGGGCGAGCGCCGAGGCGACGGCGAGCAGCGCCCGCGAGTAGAGGTAGCCGCCGGTCTTGGCCAGCGCGATCTCCCAGGCCCGCAGGACCTCGGCCTGCTTGGCGGGCGGCAGCACCGAGCAGACGGTTCGGCGCACCCGGGGGCCGTCCGCCGTGAAGTAGAAGGTGAAGAGGCCGACCGTGAACGCCTGGAAGAGCCCGCCGATCAGGGTCGAGGAGACGCCCCACACGTTGTCGGCCGCCTGCTGGGCGTAGTTCTCGATCGCCCCGGAGTCCTTGAGCAGCTTCTTCTGCAGCTCGTCCAGCGAGAGGTCCTGATGGAAGGTCCGGTTGATCCAGTTGATCAGATTGTCGAGCAGGTGCGGCAGGTCCCCCGCGATCTTCGCCACCTGGTCGACCAGCAGGGTGCCGAGCGCCGTCAGGAAGCCGACCACCGCGACCACCACCGCGACGAAGACCAGGAAGGTGCCGACGCCCCGGCGCACCCCGCGGGCCGCCATCCGGTCGACGGCCGGCTCCAGCGCGAGCGAGAGGAAGAACGAGACCAGCAGCATCACGAAGAGGTCGATCAGCTGGTGGAAGGCCCAGTCGGCGAGCTGGAACAGCCCGACCATGACGAGCGCCAGCACCATGGCCCGGGGCAGCCAGCGCGGCATGCCCGCTCCCCGGAGCCCGTCGGCCGGGGCGGGGTCGCGGGCGAGGACCTGGTCGGATCCGCTCCGGTGTTCGGGCGGCGAGCCCGCGGCCTCGTCGGCGGCCTGCGCCGACCTGTCCGAATTCTGCGGTTCTGCACTGCTTGTCACTCGGACAGTCTGTCCCATGCCCGGTCCCCCTCCGAGCACGGGGCACGGTTCAGCGGAGCAGTGCGGACACGCCCTGGCTCGCGCAGACCACCCGCCAGACGTCCTTCGCCTCCCAGCCCGCGTCCAGTGCCTGCCGCACCGTCCGCCCGCCCAGCTCGCTCATCACGTGATCGGTGGCGAAGGACTCCGCGTACGCCTCTCCGAAGTGCGCGTACATCCGTCGCCAGAAGTCGGTCAGCCTCATGCCCACCAGTATCCCGGACCGGACGGAAAGGGCTCCAGGGCTTCCGGTCGGCCGCCCCCGGCCCCACCGGGCGGTCCACGTCGTCGGCGGTGAAGCGGCGCGGCACCGGCCGCTCGGCGGCGAGACGGACGGTCATCCCCCGATCGTCTCCCGCGGCGCGCCGACCGTCACCGGGTTTTCCGGGTGCCCCGGCGCCGCCGCTCAGTGCGGCAGCGCCAGCGTCCCCGCGCCGTAGTACTGGCGGTCGCCGCAGGAGTACGGGCCGGGCGGGCAGGCGGCGGCCGCGGTGGTGGCCAGCAGGGCGGCGAGCCGGTCCGCGTCCCAGTCCGGGTGGAGCGCGGCGGCCACCGCGACCGCGCCGGTGACGTGGGCCGCGGCCATCGAGGTGCCGGCCAGCGCGGCGAACTGGCCGGCGGGCCAGTCGGAGACGACCGCGCCCTGCGGGCCGCCGTCCGGGTCCCCACCGGGGGCGGCCAGCGAAACCCTTCCGCGCCCGTAGTTGGAGTAGGCGGAGGGGTGGCCGTCCCGGTTGACGGCGGTCACCGTGACCACCCCTGGCAGTTCTCCGGGCAGCCGGACGCACTCGGTGCCGACGTAGCGGGTCCGGGCCGGACCGGAGGTGCGGTCGTTGGGACTGCGGTCGTCGGTGCGGGCGGCCCCGAGGTCCTGCCCGTCGTTGCCGGCCGAGGCCACCACCACCGCGCCCTTGCGCCGGGCGTAGTCGACGGCCCGGGCGACGGCGGCGGTCAGTGCCGCCTGGTCGGCGTCCTCGGGGCAGTTGTACTTCCAGGGATCGGCGAAGTAGCTGTTGTTGATCGCCCTGGCGCCGTGGTCGGCGGCCCAGAGCATGCCGCAGACGATGTTCTCCGCGTAGTACTGCCCCAGCGGGCCGAGCAGCCGGACGGCGGCGATCCGGGCCCCGGGGGCGACCCCGCTGACGCCGTGGCCGTCCCGGGCGGCGCCGACGATCCCGGCGACGTGCGTACCGTGGCCGCTCTCGCCGACCCCGGGGTCCGGCCGCCAGGCGCCGGTCCGGGCGTCCGGGCGGCCGTCCGCGCAGGAGGCGGAGCTCTTCGGGTCCACGGCGGCGCGCAGGTCCGGATGGGTGTCGTCGACGCCCGAGTCGAGCACCGCGACCAGCACCTTCCGCAACGCGTCGGCGGAGGGCGTGCCCGCGTCGGTGCCGGGGCCGCGCAGCAGGGTGGGCGTGGAGTCGCCGGACGGGCCGCCGACCGCGCCGAGCATCGTGAGGTTCCAGGCGTCGCGCTCGCCCGGGTCGGCCACGGTGACGGTGGCGTCGTCCGCGCCGTCGGCGCCCGCCCGGTCGCCACCGGCTCCCGTCCCGAAGTTCCCGGCGCCGTCCAGCGGCCGGGGCGGGCTCGGTACCGGAGCCGTCCGGGTCGCGCCCACCGCGGCCACCCCGGGCCGGGCCCGGACCTTCTCGGCGAAGCCGCCGGCGGCGTACGCGAGGACGGCTCCGATCTGCGGGTACTCCTGGACGACCTGCCCGCCGGCGGAGCGCGCCTCGGTCCCGGCCCGGGCGGTGCCGGCCGCGTCCTCCTGCTCGGCCAGCACCAGATAGCTGAGGTAGGCCCGCCCCGGTCCGGCCACGTAGGGGACGGCGCCGCCGACCACCAGCGCGGTGAGCAGCATCGCGAGCAGGGCCCGGACGGGGCCCCGGGTCCGGCGCGGAGAGACCGGCACGGGACCGCTGCCGGCCGGGGGCGCCTGCGCCATCGCACGGTCTCCGCTCGTCGGTCCCGGTGGCCGCGGGAGGTCCGGCGATCACCGGAGGTCCGATGGCCACGGGAGGATCAAGTGTCTGGAACATCACCATATGAGCGGATTATCCTTTCTGCCTTCCCGGCGGCCCGCGCGCCCTTCCCGGCGGCCCGCTCGCCCTTCCCAGCGGCCCGGGCCGCGCCTCCCACCCGTCCCCTCACCCGGGCCCCGCCGCGCACCCGTCCCTTTGTCAGTGCCACCCGGCACCATGGGGGCATGGCGCCGCAGACCCAGCCCCAGCCGCCCACCGACCCGCTGGCCGGATTCGCCCCGGCCACCCGGGCCTGGTTCACGGGCGCCTTCCGCGCGCCCACCACCGCCCAGGCCGAGGCGTGGCACGCCATCGCCCGGGGGACGGACGTCCTGGTGGTCGCCCCCACCGGCTCCGGCAAGACGCTCGCCGCCTTCCTCTCCGCGCTGGACCACCTCAGCAGCACGCCGCCCCCCGCCGAGCCGAAGCGCCGCTGCCGGGTGCTCTACATCTCGCCGCTCAAGGCCCTCGCGGTCGACGTCGAGCGGAACCTGCGCGCCCCACTGGCCGGCCTGCGCCAGGCCGCCGTCCGGCTCGGCCTGCCCGAGCCCGAGGTCCAGGTCGGCATCCGCTCCGGCGACACCCCCGCCGCCGACCGGCGCCGCTTCACCACTCACCCGCCGGACATCCTGATCACCACCCCCGAGTCGCTCTTCCTGCTGCTCACCTCCGCGGCCCGGGAGGCGCTGCGCGGCATCGACACGGTGATCCTGGACGAAGTGCACGCCGTGGCCGGCACCAAGCGCGGCGCCCACCTCGCGCTCTCCCTGGAGCGGCTGGACGAGCTGCTGGAGCGCCCGGCCCGCCGGATCGGCCTTTCCGCCACGGTCCGCCCGGTCGAGGAGGTGGCCCGCTACCTCAGCCCGCGGCGCGGGGCCACCGTCGTCCAGCCCGCCAGCACCAAGGAGTTCGACCTCTCGGTGGTCGTCCCCGTCCCCGACCTGGACGATCTGCCGCCCGCCCCCACCTCCGGCGGCGGCGCCGACGGCGAACGCCAGGCCGGCGGCGCCTCGATCTGGCCGCACGTCGAGGAGCGGATCGTCGACCTCGTCCAGGCCCACCGCTCGACCATCGTCTTCGCCAACTCCCGCCGGCTCGCCGAGCGCCTCTGCAACCGGCTCAACGAGATCGCCTACGAACGCACCGCCGGCGTGCCACTGCCGGAGGCGCACGCACCCGCCCAGCTGATGGCCGAGTCCGGCGTCGCCAAGGGCGCCCCGCCGGTCATCGCCCGCGCCCACCACGGCTCGGTCTCCAAGGAGCAGCGCGCCCTGGTCGAGGAGGAGCTGAAGGCCGGCCGGCTGCCCGCCGTCGTCGCCACCTCCAGTCTGGAGCTCGGCATCGACATGGGCACCGTCGAGCTGGTCGTCCAGGTCGAGTCACCGCCCTCGGTCGCCTCCGGCCTCCAGCGGGTCGGCCGGGCCGGCCACCAGGTCGGCGCCGTCTCCACCGGCGTCTTCTTCCCCAAGTACCGGGGTGACCTGGTGCAGTCCGCCGTGGTCACCGAGCGGATGCGGGCCGGCCGGATCGAGGCGCTGCGCATCCCGCGCAACCCGCTGGACGTACTCGCCCAGCAGCTCGTCGCCATGACGGCGCTCGACACCTGGCCGGTGGACGACCTGCTCGCCCTGGTCCGCCGGGCCGCGCCGTTCGCCACCCTGCCGCAGTCCGCCTTCGACGCCGTGCTCGACATGCTGGCCGGCCGTTACCCCTCGGACGCCTTCGCCGAGCTCCGCCCCCGCCTGGTCTGGGACCGCGTGGCCGGCACCGTCACCGGCCGCCCCGGCGCCCAGCGGCTCGCCGTCACCTCCGGCGGCACGATCCCCGACCGCGGCCTGTTCGGCGTCTTCATCGCCGGCTCCGAGGCGGCCGACGCCGAAGCGGGCAAGAAGGGCGGCGGCGGCCGCCGGGTGGGAGAGCTCGACGAGGAGATGGTCTACGAGTCCCGCGTCGGCGACGTCTTCACCCTCGGCACCACCTCGTGGCGGATCGAGGAGATCACCCACGACAAGGTGCTGGTGACCCCCGCGCCGGGGGTGCCCGGCCGCCTCCCGTTCTGGAAGGGCGACACCCTCGGCCGCCCTCTCGAACTCGGTCGCGCGCTCGGCGCGTTCACCCGCGAGCTCGGCGCCCTGGAGCCCGCGGCCGCCACCACCCGGCTCCGGCAGGCCGGCCTGGACGACTGGGCCGCGGGGAACCTGCTCGGCTACCTCGCCGAACAGCGCACCGCCTGCGGCCACCTCCCGGACGACCGCACCATCGTGGTCGAGCGCTTCCGCGACGAGCTCGGCGACTGGCGGATCGTCATCCACTCCCCCTTCGGGGCCCAGGTGCACGCCCCCTGGGCCCTCGCGATCGGCGCCCGGCTGCGGGAGAAGCACGGCCTGGACCCGCAGGTCATGCACGCCGACGACGGCATCGTGCTCCGCCTCCCCGACGCCGACCTGCTCGACTTCCCCGTGGAACAGGCGGTGCCCGACGACGCCCCGGTCGGCGCCGACGCCGCCCTGTTCGACTCCGGCGAGATCGAGCAGCTCGTCACCGACCAGGTCGGCGGCTCGGCCCTGTTCGCCTCCCGGTTCCGCGAGTGCGCCGGCCGCGCCCTGCTGCTCCCCCGGCGCAGCCCCGGCCGGCGCACCCCGCTCTGGCAGCAGCGCCAGCGCTCCGCGCAGCTCCTGGAGGTCGCCGCCGAGTACGGCTCCTTCCCGATCGTCCTGGAAGCCGTCCGGGAGTGCCTCCAGGACGTCTTCGACGTCCCCGGTCTGGTCGAGCTGATGCGGGACCTCGAATCCCGTGCCGTCCGCCTGGTCGAGGTGACCACGCCCGAGCCCTCCCCGTTCGCCCGCTCGCTGCTCTTCGGCTACGTCGCCCAGTTCCTCTACGAAGGCGACTCCCCGCTCGCCGAGCGCCGGGCCGCCGCCCTGTCGCTCGACTCCCGGCTGCTCTCCGAGCTCCTCGGCCAGGCCGAGCTGCGCGAACTGCTGGACCCGCAGGTCCTCGCCGAGCTGGAGGCGGAGCTCCAGCGCCTCACCCCCGAGCGGCGGGTCAAGGACGCCGAGGGCGTCGCCGACGCCCTGCGGCTGCTCGGCCCGCTCACCGAGGCCGAGCTGACCGCCCGCGGCGCCGAACCGCTCTGGGCCCTGGAGCTCGAAGCCGCCCGCCGGGTGATCGCGGTCCGGATCGCCGGCGAGCAGTGCTGGGCCGCCGTCGAGGACGCGGGCCGGCTGCGCGACGCCCTGGGCACGCCCCTGCCGGTCGGCGTCCCCGAGGCCTTCACCGAGCCGGTCAAGGACCCTCTGGGCGATCTCCTCGCCCGGTACGCCCGCACCCACGGCCCGTTCACCGCCGTCGAGGCCGCCGCCCGCTTCGGTCTCGGCAGCGCGGTGGTCGCCGGCACCCTCCAGCGGCTCACCGCCGCCGGCCGCCTGGTGCAGGGCGAGTTCCGCCCGCCCGACGCCCGCCACCCCGCGTCGCAGGCGTCCCCCTCCCCCGACGGCCATCTCGCCACCGTCGAGTGGTGTGACGCCGAAGTGCTGCGCCGGCTGCGCCGCCGCTCGCTGGCCGCGCTGCGCCAGGAGGTCGAGGCCGTCCCACCGCGCGCCCTGGCCGCCTTCCTCCCGCAGTGGCAGCACCTGGCCGGCCACCGGCTGCGCGGCCCCGACGGCCTGCTCCGCGTGGTCGAGCAGCTCCAGGGCACCGCCCTGCCCGCCTCCGCCCTGGAGAAACTGATCCTCCCGGCCCGACTCGCCGACTACTCCCCCGGCCTGCTGGACGAGCTGATGGCAGCCGGTGAGATCGGCTGGTCCGGCGCCGGCGCGCTGCCCGGCAAGGACGGCTGGATCAGCCTGCACCTCGCCGAGAACGCCCACCTGCTGCGTCCCGAGCCCGTCCCGCCCGCCGTCACGCCCGTGCACTCCGCGCTGATGGAGTCGCTGGCCGGCGGCTACGGGCTCTTCTTCCGCCAGCTCGTCGCGCAGCTCCCCGACACCGCCGAGGCCGAGCTCGTCGAGGCCCTCTGGGACTTGGTCTGGGCCGGGTACGTCAGCAACGACACCCTCGCCCCGCTGCGGGCCCTGCTCGGTTCCGGCCGGACGGCCGGAGCCACCGCGCACCGGGCGCCCCGGGCCACCCCGCGCGGGCGCTACGGCGGGGCGGGCCGCGCCTTCGGCCGGGCCGGCGGAGCCCTGCGCAGCGGGCCGCCGACGGTGGCCGGGCGCTGGTCGCTGCTGCCGGCCTTCGACGCCGACCCGACGGTCCGGGCCACCACGCAGGCCCAGAGCCTGCTGGACCGGCACGGTCTGCTCACCCGGGGCGCGGTGGCGGCCGAGCGGGTCCCGGGCGGCTTCGCCGGGGTCTACCGGGTGCTGGCCGCGATGGAGGAGCGCGGCCGGGCCCGCCGGGGGTACTTCGTGGAGGGCCTGGGCGGTGCCCAGTTCGCCATGGACGGCGCCGCGGACCGGCTGAGGTCGGTCAACGGGCGGCTGGAGCGGGCCCGGGCCACCGAATGGCCGGCCGGGCCGGCGGCCGAGCCGCCGCAGGTGCTGGTGCTGGCCGCCGCCGACCCGGCGAACGCCTACGGCGCGGCTCTGCCCTGGCCCGATCCGCCGGCCGCGCCGGGTGCCAAGGAGACCGGGGCGGGCAAGGAGACCAAGGAGGCTCGGGCGCACCGGCCCGGGCGCAAGGCCGGCGCCCTGGTGGTCCTGGTCGACGGCGAGCTGAGCCTCTACGTCGAGCGGGGCGGCAAGTCCCTGCTGGCCTGGCCGGAGGACGAGGGCACGCTCGCCGCGGCGACGGCCGCGCTGGCCTCGGCGGTTCGCGCGGGAGCGCTCGGCAGCGTCACCGTCGAACGGGCCAACGGCGTGCCCGCCCTCGGCTCCGTACTCGGCGCCGCACTGGAGGAGGCCGGTTTCCACGCCACCCCACGGGGCCTGCGGCTGCGGCCCTGACACACCCGGGCCGCGGGCCGCGGCCCCGACCGGTCCGGAATCCACATCCGCCGGACACCCCTCCCGACGGACACCCGGCCCGATGAAGACCCGGCCCGGCCGGTGCAGGCCGGCCGGACACGGCGAAGGCCGGGAGCCGGGAACCCCGTCTCGCGGCCTTCGCACCGCATCGCTCGTGTCACCCGATCGGAGGCTCCGCCTCCGGACGGGCCCTCGCCTCACCCGTTCGGCACCGAACCGGTCCGGTCGACCGCCAGTCGGCATGGACCGGAATCAGGCCGAGCCCCCACCCGCCGGCCGCGAGGAGCCCCAGCACGGCTCCGTCCGCGGGCTGTCCCCGGAACACCAGCCAGCCGCCGAGCCCGGCCACCAGCGCCGGCAGAAGCCGACGAAAAGGCCGGGGCACCAGCTGCCCCAGCCGTATTCGGGCCTCGGTGAACGCCGTTGCTGCCTTCCGCACGACCGGCCTCCTTCGCTCGCCCCGGGCACCAGGCGCCCGGGCGTCGAGGCCAGGTCAGGCGGCGACCACGTCCATCGCGGCGGCCTTGGGCGAGAGGTTCGCCCGGTCGTTGCCGGGGGCGGGCAGCGGTACCGGTTCGAGCACCGGCCTCAGCAGTTCACCTTCGGAGAGGCTGGACATCGCCGCAAGTTCGGCGAGCGAGAGTTCATCGCTGACCTCGCGCATGACCTCGGACATTCGAACGTCCAGTGCGTCGCAGATCGCGGAGAGCAGCTCCGAGGAGGCCTCCTTCTGTCCCCGCTCGACCTCGGAGAGGTAACCGAGCGAAACCCTGGCTGCTGCCGACACCTCGCGAAGTGTGCGGCCCTGGCGCTGGCGCTGCCGACGCAGTACATCGCCCAGTAGGCGACGGAGCAGGATCATCGGTGCCTCCCTCCTCGGACTGCGGATCGAGATGTCACGCCCCCACCGTACCGCCTTGCCCGCTTCGCGTGCGGGGACCATGGTCGTGTTCACTCTGGGCTGCAAGGCTGTCCCCTCCCCTGTTTCGGTGTCGCACCCGGGCTCGCGCGCACCTCGTCGTACCCTCTGTGCGGCACCCGGGCCACCGCCACGCCACTCGTTCGCCACCCGGTTTCTGCCCAACCAGGACCTCCGATGTAACACGATCCTCCAGCCGGCTCATCCCCGTACGCCGGTTCGCCAGGTCTCGGTTCGGTGGAGATCCGCCCGGAGGTGTCCGCCCGGCGGCCGGAACGGGGTCGGGACGACGCCGTCGGCGGCGGGCGGTGCACGGCGGCGAGCGGCGCGGCGGGCACGGTGAGTGGGCGGCGGGTCAGTGCGTGGGCGCACCGGACGGAAGCCGCCCGACGAGCAGTTCCAGGGCGGCGGTCACCGCCCCGTGACGGATTGTGGCACGGTCCCCCGACAGCCGCGGCGAACTGACCAGAGTTCCCCCCGGGCCGGCCACCGCGAGGTGTACCGTGCCCACCGGCTGCCCGTCCTGGGGCTCCGGCCCGGCCACCCCGGTGGTCGCGAGCCCGTACGTGGCACCCAGCAGCCGCCGCACGCCCTCGGCCATCTGCCGGGCCACCAGCGGGTGGACCGGCCCGTGCACGGCCAGCAGGCCCTCGTCGACGCCGAGCACCGAGGCCTTCAGCCCGGTCGCGTACGCGGTGACCGACCCCCGGAAGGTCGCCGACGCCCCCGGGACGTCGACCAGCGCGGCCGCCAGCAGCCCACCGGTGAGCGACTCGGCGACCGCCACCGTGCTGCCCTCCCCGCGCAGCACGGCGTGCGCCTTCAGCGCCAGCTCGTAGTCCACTCCGGACCCCACCCCGTTCGCCTCCTTCACCGGCCCGCGCGCTCCGCGGCCAGCCCCTCACGGCGCAGGCGCAGCGCCTGCCCGACGTAGTCCAGCGCGGTCGCGACGGTCAGCAGCACCGCCAGCGTCATCAGCACGGCCCGGGCGGTGGCCAGCCAGCCGGTCAGCTCCAGCACGTACATGCCGACCGCGATGCCCTGGGTGAGCGTCTTCAGCTTGCCGCCCCGGCTGGCCGGGATGACCCCGTAGCGGATCACCCAGAACCGCATCAGGGTGATGCCCAGCTCGCGGGCCAGGATGACGATCGTGACCCACCACGGCAGGTCGCCCAGCACCGAGAGGCCGATCAGCGCCGAGCCCATGATCGCCTTGTCGGCGATCGGGTCGGCGATCTTCCCGAAGTCGGTGACCAGGCCCTTGCGACGGGCCAGCTCGCCGTCGAACAGATCGGTGATCATCGCGACGGCGAACGAGGCCCAGGCCACCGCGCGCCACTTGGGGTCGTGGCCGCCGTCGGCGAAGAGCAGCGCCACGAAGACCGGCACCAGCAGCAGCCGGAGCATCGTGAGCATGTTCGCGATGTTCCAGATTCCGGGTGCCGGCGGCACCGCGGCCGCCGGTCTGCCCGGGTGAGCCGCGGCCGGGGCGCCGGGCCCCTTGGTCATTCCCCGGCTCCCACGGCCTGGCGGACCCGGACCTGCTCCAGCGCCTCGGCGACCAGGTCGACGCCCTCGCTGGCGACCACGCGGGCCCGGTAGAACCGGCCGACCTCCGGGTCCTCCACGCCGGTGAGCGTGGTGAGACCGTCCGTCTCGGGGGCCTGGTGGGCGGCGCGGCCCTCGACCAGGTCGCCGTCGACCGATTCGATCAGCACCTCGATCTCGGTGCCGATCCGCTGCTCGGCCCGCTGGGCGGTCATCTCCTCGGCGAGCCTGGAGAGCCGGTTCAGCCGGTCCGCCACCACGTCCTCGGGCAGCTTGCCCTCATAGGTCGCGGCCTCGGTGCCGTCCTCGTCGGAGTAGCCGAAGACGCCGATCGCGTCGAGGCCGGCGTGCGTGACGAACCGCTCCAGCTCGGCGAAGTCCTCCTCGGTCTCCCCGGGGAAGCCGACGATGAAGTTGGAGCGGGCGCCGGCCTGCGGGGCCTTGCCGCGGATGGTCCCGAGCAGCTCCAGGAACTGGTCGGTGGACCCGAACCGCCGCATCCGGCGCAGCACCGCGGGCGCCGAGTGCTGGAACGAGAGGTCGAAGTAGGGCACCACGTCGGTGGTGCCGGTCATCGCGTCGATCAGCCCGGGCCGCATCTCGGCCGGCTGCAGGTAGGAGACCCGGACCCGCTCGACGCCCTCGATCGCGGAGATCTCGCCGAGCAGCGTCTCCAGCAGCCGGATGTCGCCGAGGTCCTTGCCGTAGGAGGTGTTGTTCTCGCTGACCAGCACCACCTCACGGACGCCCTGGGCGGCCAGCCACTGGGCCTCCTGCAGCACGTCGGAGGGGCGGCGCGAGATGAACGAGCCGCGGAAGGCCGGGATGGCGCAGAAGGAGCACCGGCGGTCGCAGCCCGAGGCGAGCTTCACCGAGGCGACCGGGTTGTCGTCCAGCCGCTTGCGCAGGGTGCGTGGCCCGGAGGCCGGGGCGACGCCCTCGGGCAGGTCCTCGGGGGCCCCGTGGCCCGGGAGGGCGACCTCGGCGGCTGCGGCCTGGCGCTCGACCGGGCTCAGCGGCAGCAGCTTGCGGCGGTCGCGCGGGATGTGCGGGGCGTGGTGGCCGCCGGAGAGGATGGTCTGCAGGCGGTCGGAGATGTCGGAGTAGTCGTCGAAGCCGAGCACACCGTCCGTCTCGGGCAGCGCGTCGGCCAGCTCCTTGCCGTACCGCTCGGCCATGCAGCCGACCGCGACGACGGCCTGGGTTCGGCCGTGCCCCTTGAGGTCGTTGGCCTCCAGCAGGGCGTCGACGGAGTCCTTCTTGGCGGCTTCGACGAAGCCGCAGGTGTTGACGACGGCGACGTCGGCTTCGGCGGCGTCGTCGACCAGCAACCAGCCGTCGGCCTCCAGTCGCCCGGCGAGTTCCTCGGAGTCCACCTCGTTGCGGGCGCATCCGAGCGTGACAAGGGCGACAGTACGGCGTTCAGGCATAGGGCCAAGATTAACGCGCGGCCTCCGGTGCCGTTCGCCCCGGAGGCCGCGCGCCTCGGATTACCAGATCTTCGCCGGGCCGTACGGCCCCTGCTATCAGCCCGCCTGCGGGTCGCCGGGGGTGTACGTGACGTGCACCACCTGGCCGTTCTTCCCCGCCGGACCGAGGTCCTTGCCGTTGACGTACACGTGCACGGCACCCGCGTTGCCGATCACCAACTTGATCTGCTTGGGGTCGGTGAAGGTCTGGTCCTGGCCTTCGGCGATGTTGTTCTGGAACAGCGACTTGCCGCTGCCGTCCAGCGCCGAGACCCAGCTGGTGTCCTTCTCGGCGACCAGCTTCACGGTGACCTTGTCGGCCGGTGCGGCCGCGATCGCCGCGGCGCTGGGCGCCGGGGCGGGCGGCTGGACGCTCGGCGAGGCGGCGGGGGCGACCGAGCCGGTGCCGGAGCCGCTGGGCAGCGGTGCGCTGGCGGAGCCGGTGGTCGAACCGCCGGTCTTGCCGCTCACCAGGTTGAAGCCGATCAGGGCGACCACCGCGAAGATCGCGGCCACCATGGCGGCCGTCCAGTTCGGCCGGCCTCGGCCGGGCACCTTGATCGGCCCGCTGTCGATCAGCTGGGTGGGCCGCTTGCCCGCGGGGGCGCCGCCGTGCGCGGCGTCGTACCGCGCCACCAGCGCCTCGCCGTCCACGCCGACCGCCCGGGCGATGGCGCGGATGTGGCCACGGGCGTAGAAATCGCCACCGCATCGGGCGAAGTCGTCCTCCTCGATGGCATGCACGATCGGCACCCGGACCCGGGTGGCGGTACTCACCTGATCGACCGTGAGGCCGGCGTCGATCCGGGCGACGGACAGCACCCGGCCGATGCTCGGGGCATCGGCCGCGTGCTCCGCGGCGCCGGACAGCTCGGCGGACGAGGGAGCGTTCTCGCGATCGGGGGACTTGCCGATGGTCACGGGGCACGCCTTTCGAGCGGATGGCCACCTGCTGGAGAACAGTCTAGGGGCGGGGGTGGATCGTTTCTCAAGCGGGACAGGACCGAATGCGCACACCCGCCCGGGTCTGGTTCCGATCGGCCACTGAACGGCCGTCAGGGCGGGGCCGCCGTTTCCGGAGGCCGTTCCTTCCGCCCTGTGACGCGGTGCACGTCGGATCGGTTCCGCGCACCGCGCCTACCCTCCTCCGAACGAGTGAACACCCCCTCAGGGGCACGCTGAGTCCGGTGCGCGGCGGTCAGCCGCGGATGCCGACGATGACCCCGTCCAGCTCGTCCGGTTTCACCAGGACGTCGCGGGCCTTGGAGCCCTCGCTCGGGCCGACGATCCCGCGCGACTCCATCAGGTCCATCAGCCGGCCGGCCTTGGCGAAGCCGACCCGCAGCTTGCGCTGGAGCATGGAGGTGGAGCCGAACTGGGTGGAGACGACCAGCTCGGCAGCCTGGATCAGCAGGTCCAGATCGTCGCCGATCTCCTCGTCGATCTCCTTCTTCGGCCCGCCGCCGACCGTCACGTCGTCCCGGTAGACCGCCGTCAGCTGGTCCTTGCAGTGCTGGACCACGGCGGCGATCTCCGCCTCGGTGACGAACGCGCCCTGCATGCGGATCGCCTTGCTCGCTCCCATCGGGAGGAAGAGCGCGTCACCCTTGCCGATCAGCTTCTCCGCACCGGGCTGGTCCAGGATGACCCGGGAGTCGGCCATCGCCGAGGTGGCGAACGCCAGCCGGGACGGCACATTGGCCTTGATCAGTCCGGTGACCACGTCCACCGAGGGCCGCTGGGTGGCCAGCACGAGGTGGATGCCGGCCGCCCGGGCCAGCTGGGTGATCCGGACCACCGAGTCCTCGACGTCGCGCGGGGCGACCATCATCAGGTCGGCCAGCTCGTCGACGATCACCAGCAGGTACGGGTACGGGGTCAGCTCGCGCTCGCTGCCCAGCGGCGCGGTCACCTTGCCGGCCTTCACGGCCGCGTTGAAGTCGTCCACGTGCCGGAAGCCGAACGCGGCGAGGTCGTCGTAGCGCAGGTCCATCTCGCGCACCACCCACTGGAGGGCCTCGGCGGCCTTCTTGGGGTTGGTGATGATCGGCGTGATCAGGTGCGGGATGCCCTCGTACGCGGTCAGCTCGACCCGCTTGGGGTCGACCAGCACCATCCGCACCTCGTCCGGAGTGGCCCGGGCCAGTACCGAGGTGATCAGGCAGTTGATGCACGACGACTTGCCGGCGCCGGTCGCGCCGGCCACCAGGATGTGCGGCATCTTGGCGAGGTTGGCCATCACGGTGTGGCCCTCGACGTCCTTGCCCATGCCGACCACCATCGGATGGGTGTCCTCGGCGGCCGTGCGCGAGCGCAGCAGGTCCCCGAGGTTGACCATCTCGCGGTCCCGGTTGGGGATCTCGATGCCGACCGCGGACTTCCCCGGGATCGGGCTGATGATCCGCACGTCCGGGCTGGCCACCGCGTACGCGATGTTCTTGCCGAGCGCGGTGATCCGCTCCACCTTGACGGCCGGCCCCAGCTCGACCTCGTACCGGGTGACCGTCGGCCCCCGGGTGAAGCCGGTGACCTTGGCGTCCACCTTGAACTCGGAGAAGGTGCTGGTGAGCTGGGCCACCACCTCGTCGTTGAGGGCACTGCGGGCCTTCGCCGGGCCACCGCGCTCCAGCAGGTCGAGCGGGGGGAGCGCGTAGGTGATGTCACCGGAGAGCTGGAGCTGCTCCATCCGTGCCGGCGCCGGGCCGTGCTCCTCGGGGGCCGGCTGGCCGCCGCTGCGGGCGGGCGGCACCGCGGCCTCCTCCGGCGGGGCGGTGCGGTCCTGCACCTGGTGCATCATGTCCGCCACCGCCGAGGAGGCGGGCACCCCGTAGACCAGCGCGCCGTCCAGGTCGGCGGCGGCGCCGGCGGCGAGGTCCCGGGTGGCGTACGGGTCCTCCGGCTCCTTGCCGAACGGGTCCTTGGCGAGCAGGTCGGGGACGCTGGAGGACAGCTCCGGGTCGTCCAGCTGCTTGCGCCGGCGGCGGCGCCGACGGGCGGCGATCTCGTCCTGCGGGGTGCCGGTGTCCACGGTGAACGGCAGCGCCGAGGGATCCGCGTCCTCCGGCGGCTCGGTGGAGAGCTCGCGCTCCGGCGTACGCCCCTCGGCGAACGCCTCCTGCGGACCGGCCTCGACCACGCCGAGCCGCACTCCGGCGGCGCGCAGCCGCTCGGGAATCCGGTTGACCGGGGTGGCGGTGGTCACCAGCAGGCCGAAGAAGGCCAGCAGCAGGAGCAGCGGCACCGCCAGCGGCGGTCCGGCGGCGGCCATCATCGGGGTGGAGACGGCCCAGCCGACGATGCCGCCGGCGGCCCTTATCCGGGTCGCACCGCTGCCCATCATGGGCGCGCCGCACCCGATGTGGACGAGACCGAGCACGCCGACCACCAGCGCGCTCAGACCGATCATGATCCGCCCGTTGGCCTCCGGCAGCTCCGGGTGACGCATCAGCCGGACCGCGACGGCCGCCAGCAGGAACGGCACCAGCACGTCCAGGCGGCCGAAGAGCCCGGAGACCACGTTGGTGGCGGCCTCGCCGAGCCAGCCCTGCGGGCTGAACCAGGTACCGGCCGCGGTGACCAGCGCGAGCGCGAACAGCAGCAGGCCGATGCCGTCCTTGCGGTGCGCCGGGTCCAGGTTCTTGGCGCCGTCGCCGAAGCCGCGGAAGACCGCGCCGACCCCGTGCGCCAGGCCGAGCCAGACGGCCCGGACGGCCCGGAAGAGTATCGGCCTCGGAGCCGGCGGGGCGGGCGGCGCGGGCTTGGCCGCCGCCTTCTTCGCCGGGGCGGCCTTCTTGGCGGCCGGCTGCTTCGCGGCCGGCTTGGCCGGAGCCTTCGCCGCGGCCTTCTTGGACGGTCCCGGACTCGAGTTGCGCGCCGCGCTTCCGGGCGTACGTGTGGCCATGGCTCAGCAGCCTACCGGGGCCGACCACCTGTGCCCATGCGCCGAGCCGGGGTGCCCCGCCGTGTCGCAGACACACCGTCACACCGGTCCGGTTTCACCCGGACGGGTGATCCCGACCGCTGCTACTCCACCCCTGGGCGCAACGCGTCCAACGCCCGCCGCAGACCCGCCAGCTTGCGCTCCAGGTGCACCGCGGTGGCCGCGACCCCGCCGTCCTCGGTGCCGTCCAGCTGCTTGACGAGCGCCTCGGCCTGCTCCTCCACCGACGCCAGCCGCGCCGACAGCTCGCCGAGCAGCGCACCGCCGATGGCCGACTGTTCGCCGCCCGCCTCCAGTTGCAGCCGCAGCAGCGCGGCCTGCTCCTTGAGCTGGCAGTTCTTCATGTAGAGGTCGACGAAAACGGAGACCTTGGCGCGCAGCACCCACGGGTCGAAGGGCTTGGAGATGTAGTCCACCGCGCCCGCCGCGTAGCCGCGGAAGGTGTGGTGCGGCCCGTGGTTGATCGCGGTCAGGAAGATGATCGGGATGTCCCGGGTGCGCTCGCGGCGCTTGATGTGGGCGGCCGTCTCGAAGCCGTCCATCCCTGGCATCTGGACATCCAGCAGGATCACCGCGAAGTCGTCGGTGAGCAGCGCCTTGAGCGCCTCCTCACCGGAGACCGCGCGCACCAGCGTCTGGTCCAGCGCCGAGAGGATCGCCTCCAGCGCCAGCAGGTTCTCCGGCCGGTCGTCGACCAGGAGGATCTTCGCCTTCTGCATTAGGACCCGCCCTCCTGTCGCCTGCCTGCCTGGGG
Organism: Kitasatospora sp. NPDC050463; assembly: GCF_040655255.1. Classification (NCBI taxonomy): domain Bacteria; kingdom Bacillati; phylum Actinomycetota; class Actinomycetes; order Kitasatosporales; family Streptomycetaceae; genus Kitasatospora; species Kitasatospora sp. NPDC050463. The sequence continues at coordinate 10,058 of NZ_JBFAJO010000012.1, read as the reverse complement.
AAGGCACTCGCACACTGCCCACCATTACCCCGGTCATGCTAGCCGCACCCCCTCGCCCGGCACATCGCCCCGTCGCAACCTGATCCGGGACAACGCGCACCCAGTGCCCCGGCGCACGCTCACCAGCGAGTTGCCATCCGGTCACTGTTCGCAACGATCGGTGACCCTACCGGGTTCCCGGCCCTCCCCGCCAGCAAACCGCGCCCCGAAAGGCGCGAACCCCGGAGCGGGCTCCGGGGTTCGCGCCCCCACGGTTCGGCGACCCGGCGACCCGGCGCCTCACAGCTCGGCGGCTCGACGGCTCGGCGGCTCGACGGCTCGGCGGTTCGGCGACCCGGCGGCTCGGCGGTGAAGGGACGCTAGGACTTCCGCGCCGCCAGCCACTCGTGCATCACCGTCAGCAGGTGGTCGGTCTCCACCGGCTTGGTGATGTGGTCGGTGGCACCGGCCTCCAGGGACTTCTCCCGGTCGCCCTTCATCGCCTTGGCCGTCAGTGCGATGATCGGCAGCCCGGCGAACTGCGGCATCCGGCGGATCGCCTCGGTCGTCGCGTACCCGTCCATCTCCGGCATCATGATGTCCATCAGGACCAGCGCGACGTTCTCGTGCTGCTCCAGCATCTCGATGCCCTCGCGGCCGTTCTCGGCGTACAGGACGGTCAGGCCGTGCTGCTCCAGGACGCTGGTGAGCGCGAAGACGTTGCGGACGTCGTCGTCCACGATCAGCACCTGCTCGCCGTCGAAGCGGGTGTCCACCCGGGAGGGCTGGCGGGCCACCTGGCCGCCGACCGGCAGCCGGCCCTCGGCCGGCCCCTCCAGGGCGGCGCGACGGCGCTCGACGGCACCGCGGCGGCGCTCCTCGGCGAGTTCGCGGACCTCCTGGGCCCAGTGGTCGGCCGGGTTCTCGCCGACCGGGACGGGCGTACCGGCCGGAGTGACCCCGACCGAGGCCCGGATCGCCGGGACGTTCGGAGCGGACTGCGGCGCGACGTCCCCGCCCTCGGTGCGCAGCGGCAGGTAGAGGGTGAACGTGGAGCCCTTGCCCAGCTCGCTCTCGGCGTGGATCTCACCGCCGAGCAACCGGGCGATCTCCCGGCTGATCGAGAGCCCGAGACCGGTGCCGCCGTACTTGCGGCTGGTGGTGCCGTCGGCCTGCTTGAAGGCCTCGAAGATCTCCCGCAGCTTGTTCCCCGGGATGCCGATGCCCGTGTCGGAGACCGAGAAGGCGATCAGCGGGTCGTCCGGGCCCTGGATCGCGCCGGCCTCCAGCAGCCGCTCCCGGACGTGCTGCGGGACGTCGTGGCCGGCCGGACTGATCGAGAAGTCCACCGCGCCGGAGTCCGTGAACTTGACGGCGTTGGAGATCAGGTTGCGCAGCACCTGCTGGAGCCGCTGCTCGTCGGTGTGCAGGGTGACCGGCAGCGCCGACGAGACCCGCACCGAGAAGTCCAGGTTCTTGTCCAGCGCGACCGGCTGGAAGGTGGCCTCGACGTAGTCGACCAGCTGGACCAGGGCGATCCGGGCCGGACGGACGTCCATCTTGCCGGCCTCGACCTTGGAGAGGTCCAGGATGTCGTTGATCAACTGGAGCAGGTCGGACCCGGCGCCGTGGATGGTGTCGGCGAACTCGACCTGCTTGGGCGAGAGGTTGCCCTCGTTGTTGTCGGAGAGCAGCTTGGCCAGGATCAACAGCGAGTTGAGCGGGGTGCGCAGCTCGTGGGACATGTTGGCGAGGAACTCGCTCTTGTAGCGGGAGGCCAGGGCGAGCTGCTCGGCGCGCTCCTCCAGGACCTGCCGGGCCTCCTCGATCTCACTGTTCTTGATCTCGATGTCGCGGTTCTGCTGCGCCAGTTGCTCGGCCTTCTCCTGCAACTCCTCGTTGGTCCGCTCCAGTTCCTCCTGGCGCGCCTCCAACTCGGCCGATCGCATCGAGAGTTCGGCGGTGAGCCGCTGGGACTCCAGCAGCAGGCCCTCGGTCTTGGTGTTGACGCTGATGGTGTTGACCGTGACGCCGATCAGATCGGCGATCTGGTTGAGGAAGTCCAGCGCGACGGTGGTGAAGGAGCTGAAGGTGGCCAGCTCGATCACGCCCAGCAGCCGGCCCTCGAACAGCACCGGCAGCACCACGATGTGGGCCGGCGAAGCCTCGCCGAGGCCCGAGGCGATCTTCAGGTACCCGGGCGGGGCCTCCTTGAGGATGATCGAGCGCTTCTCCACCGCCGCCTGGCCGATCAGCGACTCGCCGGGCCGGAAGGTGGTCGGCATCGCCCGCCGCTGGTAGCCGTAGCTGCCGATCAGCCGCAGCACGGTGTCGTTCTCGTCGTCGTCCTCGGTGATCAGTTCGGCGGTGCGGCCGGCCGGCTGGGCCAGGAAGAAGGCGCCGTGCTGGGCCGAGACCACCGGGGTCAGCTCGGTCATGATCAGCGAGGCGACCGCCTCCAGGTCCCGGCGGCCCTGGAGCAGACCGGAGATCCGGGCCAGGTTGGTCTTCAACCAGTCCTGCTCCTGGTTGGTCCGGGTGGTCTCGCGCAGGTTGGCGATCATCTGGTTGATGTTGTCCTTGAGCTCGTCGAGCTCACCGGACGCGTCCACGTCGATCCGCAGCGAGAGATCGCCCCTGGTCACCGCGGTGGCGACCTGGGCGATCGCGCGCACCTGCCGGGTCAGGTTGTTGGCCAGCTCGTTCACCGACTCGGTGAGGTCCTGCCAGGTGCCGTCGACCCCCGGCACCCGGGCCTGTCCGCCGAGCCGCCCGTCGGTGCCGACCTCGCGGGCCACCCGGGTCACCTCGTCGGCGAACGACCCCAGCTGGTCGACCATGATGTTGATGCTGGTCTTGAGCTCCAGGATCTCGCCGCGCGCGTCCACGTCGATCTTCTGCGAGAGGTCGCCGCGCGCCACCGCCGTGATCACCAGCGCGATGTTGCGGACCTGGCCGGTCAGGTTGTTCGCCATCAGGTTGACGTTGTCGGTCAGGTCCTTCCAGATGCCGGCCACACCCGGCACCCCCGCCTGGCCGCCCAGGATGCCGTCGGTGCCCACCTCGCGGGCCACCCGGGTCACCTCCACCGCGAAGGCGGACAGCTGGTCGACCATGGTGTTCAGGGTGCCGGCCAGCGCCGCCACCTCGCCCTGCGCCTCGATGGTGATCTTCTTGGAGAGGTCACCGCTGGCCACCGCGGTGGCGACCTCGGCGATGTTGCGCACCTGACTGGTCAGGTTGGACGCCATGAAGTTGACGTTGTCGGTCAGGTCCTTCCAGATGCCCGACACCCCGCGCACCCGGGCCTGACCACCCAGGATCCCCTCGGTACCCACCTCGCGCGCCACCCTGGTCACCTCGTCGGCGAACGCCGAGAGCTGGTCGACCATGGTGTTGACGGTGGTGACCAGCTCCAGGATCTCGCCACGGGCGTCGACGGTGATCTTCTTGGAGACGTCCCCGCGCGCGACCGCCGTGGTCACCTCCGCGATGTTGCGGACCTGGCTGGTCAGGTTGTTCGCCATCAGGTTGACGCTGTTGGTCAGGTCCTTCCAAGTGCCGGAGACCCCCGGCACGCTCGCCTGACCGCCGAGGATGCCCTCGGTCCCGACGTCCCGGGCGACCCTGGTCACCTCGTCCGCGAAGGCCCCCAGCTGGTCCACCATCGTGTTGATGGTGTTCTTCAGCTCCAGGATCTCGCCCCGCGCGTCCACCTGGATCTTCTGCGAGAGGTCGCCCTTGGCCACCGCCGTCGTCACCTGCGCGATGTTGCGCACCTGATCGGTGAGGTTGTTCGCCATGAAGTTGACGTTGTCGGTGAGGTCCCGCCAGACCCCGGCCGCGCCCGGCACCTGCGCCTGACCACCCAGACGGCCCTCGGTACCCACCTGGCGGGCCACCCGGGTCACCTGCTCGGCGAAGCCGGAGAGCTGGTCCACCATCGTGTTGATGGTGTTCTTCAGCTCCTGGATCTCGCCCCGGGCGTCCACCTCGATCTTCTGCGAGAGGTCCCCGCGCGCCACCGCCGTCGTCACCTGCGCGATGTTGCGCACCTGGCCGGTCAGGTTGTCGGCCATGAAGTTCACCGAGTCGGTGAGGTCCCGCCAGACCCCCGCGACACCGGGCACCTGCGCCTGACCGCCGAGGCGGCCCTCCGTCCCCACGTCCCTGGCGACGCGGGTGACCTGCGCGGCGAAGCCGTTGAGCTGGTCCACCATGGTGTTCACGGTGTTCTTCAGCTCAAGCATCTCACCGGCCACCTCGACCGTGACCTTGCGCGACAGGTCGCCCTTGGCCACCGCCGTCGTCACCTGCGCGATGTTGCGCACCTGCGCGGTCAGCCGGCCGGCCATGGTGTTGACCGAGTCCGCCAGGTCCTTCCAACTGCCCGAGACGCTGCGCACCTTGGCCTGGCCGCCCAGCTTGCCCTCGGTGCCGACCTCGCGCGCCACCCGGGTCACCTCGTCGGTGAACTCCGACAGCTGGTCCACCAGTCCGTTGACCGTCCGGCCGATCTTCAGGTACTCACCGCGCAGCGGGTGGCTCACCCCGTTGCTGTGCAGCGAGCGCAGCTCCATCTTCTGGTCCAGGTCGCCCTCGGCGATCGAGGCCAGCACCCGGCCCACCTCGGCCATCGGCCGGGCCAGGTCGTCGATCAGCGCGTTGCAGTTGTCGACCGCCGCCATCCAGGCGCCCTCGCCGGCGCCCGTCTCCAGCCGCTCGTTCAGCCGGCCCTCACGGCCCACCGCGCGCCGGACCCTGGCCAGTTCACCGGTCAGGTGCTGGTTCCGCTCGGCGACCTCGTTGAACACCGCGGCGATCTCGGCCAGCGGACCGTCGCCGGGCACGGTCAGCCGGCGCCGGAAGTTGCCGTCGCGCATCGCGGTCAGCGCGGCCAGCAGCTTGCGCAGCTCGGCCGGCTCCGCCCCGCGGCTGTGGTTCGCTCGCCGGCCGGCCGCGCTCCGCGGCGCGGCCCCGGACCGCACACCACGCTGGGCGGGCGGCGTCGTACCGGTTGCGTCCTTGGTGGCCGAACTCAACGGGCCCCTCCCAGATCGTGAACTGTCCGGTGACCTCCGGGCCCCGTTTTCGGGGCGCGAAGCGGCACCGGCCGGCGCAAACAGCGTCCTGGTGACCTCGCGGCTCACCGGAACCCGCATCGACCGTACTGCTCCCACGGGCGTCACGGACCCCCCAGTCTGGCAGCACTGGCGCCGGGTATACGGCCGGTTGCGCTCGGTTGGTACCGCCCCGAGCGAAACAGGTGGGCAGAATCACCCTCAGGTGCCTGTTTCGGCGCCCCGCCCCCACGGGGAACCAACCGGAAAGTAGGGTGGAGCGCTGCACCGGGCCACGACCCGACCCAGCGCCGCCGCTCACCCCGCCGGCGCGTACGGGGACATCGGCGCCGCACCCGGACAGCCAGCGCCAGAGCAGAGGAGAAGTGGCAACGTGGTCACCGCGCGCGCAGCCGCCACCTTCGAACCCGTCGGCCGGTCGGCCTCGGCCGCCCGCTCCTTCGTCCGGGACGCGCTGCTGGGCTGGGGACTGCCCGAAATCGTCGACGACGCCGTGGTGCTGGTCAGCGAACTCGTCACCAACGCCGTCGTGCACGCCGGCACCGCCGCCGAGGTCTGCTGCCTGCGCGAGGAGGAGACCGTCCGGATCGAGGTCACCGACCACCACCCCGAACGCGGCCTGCCGGCCTTCGCCGACGTCCCCGTCACCGCCTCCGACCGCTACGCCGACCCCGACGGCGAGGGCGGCCGCGGCCTGTTGATGTGCTCCGCCCTCGCCGAATGCTGGGGCGTCGAGTACTCCGCCGGCCGCAAGACCGTCTGGTTCCGCCTCGCCCTGCCCGCGCACGTCACCGGCACCCGCTACGCCGTCCCCGCCACCCCGGGCAGCGAACTGCCCAGCAGCGCCGGCCCGGTCCACGTCGCCGTCGTCCAGCTCGACGACGACGGCCGCGTCCTCGCCTGGAACCCGGACGCCGAGGCGCTCTTCCAGCACCCGGCCGACACCGTGCTCGGCCGTCCCTGGGCCGACCTGACCGTCTGGCCGCAGGGCCCCGGCACCGGGCTCGGCCTGTCCGCCACGCTGCGGCTGGCCCGCTGGGAGGGGAGCTACGGCCTGCGCCACGCCGACGGCCGGACCGTCGAGGTCTACGGCCTGCAGGTCCGCATCCGCGACACCGAGGGCATCCCGTCCACGCTCTGCCTGCTCGTCCTCGAACCCGACCGCGCGGTGCTCCGCTCCCCCGCCCGGGCCCTGCCCGGCGACAAGCCCGACCCGACCGGCTCCCGGCTCGACCTGCTCGCCGGCCCCGCCGCCACCGACGACCTGGACAGCCTGCTCCAGCGCACCGTCGAACGCGCCCGCGACCTGCTCGACGGGGACGCCGCCTACCTGCTGCTCACCACCGAGGACGAGACCGAGTTCGAGGTCCGCGCCGCCACCGGCCTCACCTCCGGACACCGCCGCCACACCCGCTTCCCCGTCGACACCGGGAACCGCTACGACTCCGCCCGCCTGCCGTCCGTCCACGAGGACCTCGCCACGCGGCCCACCGGCCTGCCGGTGCTCAGCGGCAGCGGCATGCGCTCGCTGCTCACCGTCCCGCTCAAGGTCGAGGGCCGGCTGATCGGCTCACTGGGCATCGCCACCGCCGTGCCCGGCCGCTACGACAACGAGGACGCGCTGCGCCTGCAGTTCGCCGCCGACCGGGTCGCCCTGGCCATCGAGAGCACCCGGCTCACCGAGCTCGAACGGCTGCGCCGCGGCTCGCTCTCCTTCCTGGTCGAGGCCTCCGACCTGCTGGCCGGCACCCTGGAGCACGAGCAGACGCTCGCCCTGATGGCCCAGATGGCCGTCCCCACCCTCGCCTCCTGGTGCGCCGTCTACACCAACGGCGACCATGGCGCCCCGGCCTCCCTCGCCTTCGTGCTGCACGAGGACGAGGACCGCATCGACCCGCTGCGCGACCTGCTCGACAAGACCGCCGCCCCGGACTCCGGACCCACCCACGGCGCCCGCTTCTGGGCGGCCCCGGCCGAGACCGCCCGGGCGAGCGGGCTGACCGAGAACCCCGAACTCTCCGGCCTGCTCGGCGAGACGGTCGTCCTGCCGCTGGTCGCCCGCAACCGGGTCATCGGCCTGCTCGCCCTCGGTGTCCCGGCCGGTGTGAGGTTCCGCCAGGAGATCCTGGAACTGGCCGAGGACCTCTCCCGCCGCGCCGCCCTCGCGCTCGACAACTCCCGCCTCTACTCCGAGCGCACCGCCACCAGTCAGGCGCTGCAACGCAGCCTGCTCCCGCCGGACCTGCCCGAGATCCCGGGCGTCGAGGTGGACGTCTACTACCAGGCCGCCGGCGAGGGCAACGAGGTCGGCGGCGACTTCTACGACCTCTTCACCATCCGCGAGGGCACCTACGGCTTCGCCATCGGCGACGTCTGCGGCACCGGCCCCGAGGCCGCCTCCGTCACCGGTCTGGCCCGGCACTCGCTGCGCCTGCTCGCCCGCGAGGGCCTGGACGCCCCACAGGTCCTCAGCCGGCTCAACGCGGCCATCCTGGACGAGGGTTCGCGCAGCCGCTTCCTCACCCTGCTCTACGGCGAGCTCACGCCCCGGCCGGACGGCAGCACCGAGCTGTCACTGGTCTGTGCCGGTCACCCGCTGCCGCTGCGGCTGCGCACCGACGGCCAGGTCGACCGCGCCGCCACTCCGCAGCCGCTGCTCGGGGTGATGGAGGAACTCGACCTGACCGCCGAGCACTTGGTCCTCTCCCCCGGCGAGGTTCTGCTCTGCGTCACGGACGGGGTGACCGAACGCCGCGAGGGGCGGCGGATGCTGGGCGACGACGGCCTGGCCGAGGTCCTCACCGGCTGCACCGGGCTGACCGCCGGCGCGGTCGCCCTGCGGGTGCAGCGGGCCGTCGAACGGTTCGCCCCGGAGCCGCCGTCCGACGACATGGCGATCCTCACGCTGCGCGTACCCACCCAGCGCCCGGGCTGACCGGGGTCCCGCCGGCTGCGGGCCACCCGCCGCGGCCGTCGATCCGCCGCACGGCCGAGCGGCTCCGTCCGCCGGGCGTCCACAGCTGGCCGACCGTGAGCGTTCCACAGCTGACGACGCCACAAATTGTGCGATTCACAAGGGTACAAGCCAGTTCGGCCGGGTACACCGATCTCACCGGGGAATCCCCCGGCGGGGACACGACCAGCAGTTCTTCCGCTGGCCCATCATTCTGACCGCAGCCGTCGCACGCTCCTGTCGTGCGCCCTCGGCGCGGTCGCGCGCATCCACCTCATCGAACATCCTCAGCGGTTCACAGCGCCCTGCGCGCGCCCAGAGTGAAAGGAGCCTCCGGTGAGCAACGACGCTACCGGGGCACAGAACGCCCGCTCCACCGGAGCCGACGCGGGGAACCTCGGTTACCTCGCCCTCGGCCTGACCCTCCTCGCCTACGGTCTCCTCTCCACTGGCATCCTCAGTGGCACCGGGGTCGGGGACTCCGCCCACCTCGCCCACCTTCTCGGCGGCCTCACCCTGTTCATCGCAGGCATCTGGCAGCTCCGCAACGGCGAGGGCTTCACCGGAACGGCGTTCACCAGCCTCGGTGCCTTCTGGGCCACCTGGTCGGCCGCCGGCGGGGCCGGCAAGAACGCGGCCGGCCTGTTCCTGCTCCTCTGGGCCCTGCTCGCTCTCACCCTCACCGCCGCCGGCTGGAACGCCGGCTTGTTCAGCCGCGCGGTGTACGGCCTGCTGACCGTCTCCCTGGTGCTCTCCGCCATCGCGACCTTCAGCACCTCCGGCGGTCTCGCCAAGTTCGCCGGCTGGGTCGCCGCGGCCTCCGGGCTGGTCGCCTGGTACTGGGCCACCGCGGCACTGACCAACAGCGCGTGGGGCCGGGCCGCGCTGCCGGTCAAGTAACGCCCGACGCCGCAACACCGGTGGGCCGGAGCTCCCCACTCGGGGAGCTCCGGCCCACCGGCCTGTCGTCCTTCGGGTGGCCGGGCGGTCGGGCGGTTCGCACCGCGCCGGTCACCCGCCGGTGCCGACGTGCTCCCCCGCCCGGGCGTCGGCCACCGCGGCATCCGGCCGCCCGGCCGCCCGGCCGCCACGCCACCCGCCGTAGCCCGCCTGGACGGCGTACGCGAAGAGCAGGATCACCACAGCGACCAGGCCGTCCGCCCAGAAGTGGTTGGCCGTGACCACCACGACCGCGACGGTCACCACCGGGTGCAGCACCACCAGCCAGCGCAAGGAGCTCGGCGACACCTTGATCACCGCCACCGCCGCCAGCACGCACCAGGCCACGTGCACCGAGGGCATCGCCGACAACTGGGCGACCTTGACCATCCCACCGACCGTGCCCCCGTACACCGACTGCCCGTACTCCGCCGCGACGTCCACGAACCCCTCCTGCGGCAGCATCCGGGGCGGCGCCACCGGGATGAACTGCACCGCCAGGCAGATCGCCGTCGTGATCACGACCGTGTTCCGCACCCACGCGTAGCGGGCCCGGTGACGTACGAAGACCCACAGCAGAACCGCGATCATCACCGTGAAGTGCATGGCGGCGTAGTAGTAGTTGGCCGCCTTCACCACCGCCGGGCAGGACGTCACGGCTGCCTGCCACGACGCCTCGTCCGGCAACCCGATGGCGAGCTCCGTCCGATGGATCCAGCTCGCCCGGTCCAGCGCGTGCTCGGCACTCATCAGGGAGAGGTGCCCGACCAGCTGCCAGAGCGCGAACAGCGCCAGCAGGGTGCCTGCCTCCCGCAGCAGCGCCGACAGCGGCGCACGCCGCACCCGGGAGGCCGCGTACGCGCCCCCGTAGAGAGCGACCGCGGCGCCCCCGGCGGACTGCCAGGTAAGGGTCAGGTTCTGCAACGGTTCGCGCCTCTCCACCGAGCGGGTTGTGCTGGCAGAGACGTTAACGCAAAAAGACCCCCTCCCGATCGGGAGGGGGTCTTTTTGGAATGATTGTTCGGCGGCGTCCTACTCTCCCACAGGGTCCCCCCTGCAGTACCATCGGCGCTGTGAGGCTTAGCTTCCGGGTTCGGAATGTAACC